>JBAYHX010000293.1:0-4497 GCA_041665965.1 Candidatus Latescibacterota bacterium | reverse complement strand
CGCCAAACAAACTTCCCAGGAAAAAAGCTGTCAAACAGCTGTTGCCCCCGCCTCGGCTAAAAACAACAAGAATAATAAAAATAATAACTATCAACTGAACGAAAGGAATGCCGCCGTCCCTCCGATGTATTTTAGTGGTCGGAGGAGGAGCCGGGGCAGCTCCGTTGAGTTCCACTCCCTTGTCCTTTGCTATCAGAGCAACGAGAGCGAGAGCGCCCTGGCTGAGACCGGTATCGAAATCATTCTTTTTCAGATAGGGCAGGATATACTGGTCGCGTATCATCCCGGAACGCGCGTCGGTAATAAGAGGTTCCATACCGTAACCGACTTCAATACGCATCTTGCGTTCCTTGAGCGCCACAAGCAGGAGCACGCCTTCATTTTTCTCTTTCGAACCGATACCCCATGCTTTCATCAGACCTGCTGCATAGGTGGTGAGCTCCTGGCCGCCCATATCCTTGACAGTCACCACCGCCACCTCGACACTCGTTTTCTGTTTCAGATCAACGAGAATGCCTTCAAGCTGCTGCTTTGTCTCGGGCTTCATCACTCCGGCAAAATCGTTGACATGCCCGGTCGGACTGGGATAATTTTGAGCGGAAAGAAGAGCAGCGCCTGTCAGGAGTAAAAGAGCGAGAAAAACTCCCGTATATCTTTTGAGCGCCATTGTTTTCTCCGGGATGATTGGTCATCCAGACACGAAAATGTAACATGGATATATACAAGGTATGGAAAATGAATAGTATAGTCAAGAAATATGGTATAATACTCTCTGCAACATACTGTTTTCGTACATACTATGAAAAATTATCATATCAGAAACCGAATATGGTATAATCTGAGGGTATGTCCTGTAAAAAAAATGTATACATTTTTAATGATGAAGCGTTTAATTATTGTAGTTAATCGAAAGAATACCTCATAGCTTGTTGCGGGATTGAATCTGTGGTTCTCTCTCTGAAAGGCAGCCCCCCAAGACCCCCCCGGAGGGGGGCTTAAAAGCTGAGTAGCGAGGTATTGAAGTCCCCCTTCGGGGGATTAGGGGGCTGATTTTGATACCGCGGAATTCACTCCGGGGTAGTTCATTCAGGGCAGGTTTATTTATTAACTTTTTATTTTACAGTCTTAAAAGATTTTAATTCATTTGAAAGGGAAAAACACATGGCTCTATTCGAATACCGCTGTAAAAGCTGTGGCAAAATATCGGAAATTCTCAAACAATCGGATGATGATGCTGTTTCATGTTCTTTCTGCGGTTCGGAAGACATGGAGAAACTTCTTTCAACATTCGCTGTCTCGATGAAATCACCTTCCGCAAAATCAACTCCCCCCGGTTGCCCCGGCGGCGGATGCTGCGGCGGCCAGTGCGGTTTCTGAAACTTACCTTAATAAGGCAGGGAAGATCATCGATTCCCTGCCTTAATGCCGTAAAAGGTTTGGTTCTCTGTTCTCTCAATACCTTTGTCTCATTGTCGATCAGATATGTTGAAAAAAAGCAGGGCAGGGGTTGTTATCAAAGAGGTAGAACCCAATGGATAAAGACCGTCCGATGCATCAGGCCATGCTGTACGAATCCCTTGAAAACAAGCGGGTGCACTGTTTCCTCTGTTCCCACCATTGCCGGATAGCTCCTTCGAACTACGGTATCTGCGGCGTGCGGCGCAATGAGGATGGAATGCTTTATACAATGGTTTACGGGTCGGTCATAGCTTCACACGTAGATCCCATAGAAAAAAAGCCGCTTTACCACTTTCTGCCGGGCACCAGGTCTTATTCCATCGCCACCGTTGGCTGCAATTTCAAATGCAGTTTCTGTCAGAACTGGACGATTTCCCAGGCTTCGACAAAGGACGGCTCTCTGGAGGGATACGAAATGACTCCCGGGTCTATTGTCAGTGAAGCCTTGAAAAACCGCTGCCGGAGCATATCCTATACCTACACGGAGCCAACCATTTTTTTCGAGTACGCGTACGACACCGCAAAACTGGCCCGTGAGGCGGGATTGTTCAATATTTTTGTCACCAACGGATATATGACAGGGGAAGCTCTTGATGTCATCACGCCTTATCTCGATGCAGCAAATGTTGACCTGAAGAGTTTCAGAGACGAATATTACCGTACCATGTGCAAGGCGCGTCTCCAGCCGGTTCTTGATACAATCGTCCGAATGAAAGAAAAGAATATCTGGGTCGAGGTGACAACACTCATCGTTCCGGGAGAAAACGATTCGGAAGATGAACTGAACGCTACCGCAAAATTCCTCTCCGATGTGAGCATCGATATTCCCTGGCATATAAGCCGGTTTTTCCCTAATTACACCCTTTCCGATCATTCCGCCACTCCGCTGAAAACTCTCCTGAAAGCCCGTGAGATAGGGAAAAAACATGGTATACGCTTTATTTATATCGGGAATGTTGACGGCTACGGCGATACGAGATGCTATACCTGCGATACCCTTCTTGTAAAAAGGGCATTTATGACCGCTCAAAAAAATCACCTTACCGATACCGTCTGTCCGGACTGCGGAGCCGAAATCAAGGGGATTTGGAAATAAAAAAGGCCTGCTATTGGTTCATGCGCAGGCCTTTGTTTGCCGAAAAGAGAAATTTAAATATCCTCAAATCCCCCCTTGGTAATGGAAAACACTCTTGCATAACATTAACGCCCGAGGGGTATTTGCAGGTTTATAACTGCTTATAGAGCTTGATATATTTTTCGGCAGATATTTTCCAGGAATAGTCTTTATTCATGGCGCGCTGAACGGCGCGCTGCCAGCGGGCGCGGCCCGGCTCCGAGAAAGCTTTCACTGCCCGTTCAATCGATCCCGCAAGAGCATCCGAGGAATATATCTCGAAAGAAAATCCATTTCCGTTATCAGGGTCGGAATCCATATCTTCCACAGTATCGGCAAGACCGCCGGTTGCATGCACCACCGGCAGGGTTCCATACCTGAGCGCAATGATCTGGGCGAGACCGCAGGGTTCGTACCTGCTGGGCATCAGAAAAGCATCCGACCCTGCATAAACAAGCTTTGCTGTCAGAGGATCGAATTTCATCATGATCCGTACCTGTTTCGGGTACCGGGCAGCTATCTTTGCCAGCGCTTCCATATGTTCGCTGGTGCCGGTTCCAAGAATAACGAGGCAGACAGCCATTGCGGCAATTTTATCCATCCCTTCTTCCAGAATATCGAATCCTTTCTGGCTGTCCAGACGAGAAACCATCCCGAACACCGGTATATTTTCCCCGACCGAGATTCCGAATTCTTTGAGAAGAGCGGTCCGGCATATTTTTTTGCCGCTGAGGTCGTCCGGTGAATAGCTTGCGGGAATGGATCGGTCGGTAGCGGGATTCCATTCATCCTGGTCGATGCCGTTGAGGATGCCGAAGAGAACATTCTTCCGTTGGGCCAGCGCTCCCTGCATACCGAAACCCAGTTGTTCCGTGATGATTTCACGGGCATACGTTTCGCTCACCGTCGAAACCGCATCTGCATAAACTATTCCGCTTTTCAGAAATGAAACATTTCCGTAAAACTCCATCTTCGTCCATCGGAATTCTTCATCCGGAATACCGGTAAGGGAGAATACCCAGGGCGGGAAATTTCCCTGATAGCCGAGATTATGAATGGTGAAAAGGCTGGCAGCGTCCCGGAACAGAAATTCCTGGGCATAGAGAGTTTTAAGATAGGGGAGAATCAAGCCTGTCTGCCAGTCGTGCGCATGGATGATGTCCGGCTTTATACCGAGAAGTTTTACCGCTTCCAAAGCTCCCCGGCAGAAAAATACGAACCGGGGGCCATTGTCGAAATAATCACCCTGCGCATCGCCATATATACCCGATCGGTCGAAATATTCCTCATTTTCGATAAGATGAACGGTGACTCCTTCCCAGGATGCGCTGCTGAAAGACATCGGCTTTGTCACCGGCCCCATCGGTATCTGAAGATGACTGGGATTATCCGTGAAATTATATTTTTTACGGTCTATCCGGGAGTACCCCGGCAGCATAACATGAACTTCATTGCCCATCCGTGCGAGTACGACAGGAAGGGAGCCGATCACATCGGCCAAACCTCCTGTTTTACAGAACGGCGCCATCTCCGAGGCGGTAAAAAGGATTTTCAACTGTCTCTCCTCAATACTATTTGAAATGTTACTGTATACCGCTTATCCGGTTGATTAAATAAAAAAAGACTCTCACCCCCTGAACTCCCTCTATAACAAGTTTAAGGGGGGAAAACCCCGATGGCCTTTCATAACCCATTATGTATTGTACATTACGGGGTCTTCCCTTCTCATGGCGGGGTCTTCAGCTTTTGCCTGCAAAAGTTGGGGTGCATCAAGAGAGAGTATATGGAATGAGTTGTGTATATCATCTTCCGGATGATCTCAATAATGATTTATAATTACAGAACATAACTGTCCGGTTAAAATTTGCTAAAATAAAGAGAGTTGAAGCTCTTTCTGTTTTACTTTGAGATAAGAATTGAACGAT
>JBAYHX010000292.1:0-4503 GCA_041665965.1 Candidatus Latescibacterota bacterium | reverse complement strand
TCATGTGGATTTTTTGTGGGACCGAACCAGGAGGTTTCACATGTTGAACCCATCGTGAATTCGTCGGTATTGGTTTTCCCTACGAAAACTGCGCCAGCGCTAATGAGCTTTTCGATAACATGCGCGTTGTATGGAGGAATATAATTCTCAAGAATTTTCGAACCGGCAGTGGTACGAGTACCTGCTATAACGATGGAATCCTTTATCGCCAAAGGAACGCCGCCGAGCGGACCTATTTCCCCGCCGTGGATGCGTCTGCGGTCGATTTCCCGTGCCCGGTAAAGAGCCTTTTCACCCATAACGGTGATATAAGCATGAATATGAGGCTCCGTCTGTTCTATCCTATCGAGAACCGACCTGGCAGCATCCTCGGCAGATACTTCACCGGAACGGATTTTTTCAGCCAGATCACAGGCCGTTGATTCATAGAGTTCCAAGGTCTTTTTGTCTCCTCAATCTATTTTTAAAAACAGGCCGGGTACAGCCGCCCCGGCCTGTCGTTACATTCTCAAAATCAGGACTCTATCAAGGATGGTACATCATAAACTTGGGGGAGATCGAAGCCAGACTTTAGATTCTTTCTTCCCGGTTACCACCTTTATCCTCATGAAATTTTATCAAGTATAGTTTCTGATTCCTTATATCAGAAGTTTCAATCTTTATCCTTCATTTTTCTCCGGGGCTTTGGCCTGATCTGCTGTCTGCTGAGGTTTTTCGGAAATTCTTTGGCCTTTCAGTTCATTTTTAACCGCCGGATTACTGGGAGTAGCACTAGTATCTAGTTCATCGGTTACATCCCTTGCCGCTTTTTTAAACTCTGTAATTCCCTTGCCGATTCCATGGGCGATCTCCGGAATTCTCTTCGCTCCGAAAACCAGGAGAACTACGAGAAAGATAAGTACCAGTTCCATTGGTCCAAGTCCAAACATAACAATTGCCTCCTTATAATAAAACCCGGAATGCAGCGCCACTTTCAGTAAGAATATTTATGGTAATACCAAGCACCTACAATTCCAAGAATACTAAAAAAATTAATATGCAGTTTAAATCCAAATGTTAAGACGCATAATATTACATTAAGATCCCAGGGACCTGCAACATATTCCACTAACGGCGCCACCAGCGCACGGGAAACGATATGGTCTTCGGGAAGGAACAAACCGAGAAGATGCCCCAGGGCGCTCCCGATCAGCACCCCGATAAATAACGTAACAATCAATGTTCCAATGCCTTTTGACTTCATTTCAACTCCGACCCATAATCCATTATTCCCCGCTGCTTTTAATACCTATTGTTGTTCGCTTTATGAAAAACATGTATCAATGCAGGAGATGAAAAATATTTTACCGGCCCCGAGAAGAGGTACAGCATGCCAAAAGGAAAGAGAACCTCATCGGGAAAACGCGCAATAAGAATAAGCATTCCCAGTAATAAAACGCTTATGAAAATATCTTTTTTTGTTCTAAATCCCAGCTTGGGCAGAACATTATATTTGAACTGGCTTACCATTGCAAAAGATGTCAGAACGATCAGCCCGACTGCAAAATCAAAACCGCTCAATCCTTCCCACACTTTGCCGCAGAAGAGAACGTAAGAAGCAAGAATACCAGCGGCAGCGGGAATCGGCATTCCGGTGAAATAATTCTTGTTTCCTGTGGATGCGGTAACATTAAATCTTGCAAGACGGATCGCTCCGGCCGCGAGAAATATGAACGACAGAAAAAGACAAATCTTTCCGGCATCAGCAAAAGCAAAACGGTAGAACAGAATGGCGGGAGCAACGCCGAATGAAACAACATCGGCAATCGAATCCAATTCAATGCCAAATTTCGAAGCGCTCCCGGTCAGCCGTGCAACTTTGCCGTCCAGGGCGTCGAA
The DNA here is from genome assembly GCA_041665965.1 of Candidatus Latescibacterota bacterium. Lineage (GTDB taxonomy): Bacteria > Latescibacterota > Latescibacteria > Latescibacterales > Latescibacteraceae > JAUYCD01. The sequence continues at coordinate 2,625 of JBAYHX010000292.1, read as the reverse complement.
GATTGCGGCGATGATAATCCACCACGCCGCAGATATCAACGATTCTCTTGTTCCTTCTACAACATTGGCGACCGCCAGAAATCCACAGAGGAGGTTGCCAAGAGTAAACATGCTCGGTATAACTTGCCTCACACGCACTATTTTCATTCCTTCCTCCAGTTCATTTTTACTTCTCCAGTTTCTTTTCACCATCAAAGACGGCGATTATCGACTCGCCCGCGCGAACATGATCTCCCGGTTTTACAGCAGAACGAAACTCGGGGGGCAAAAAAACATCAACACGCGAACCAAATCTGATAATACCTATACGGCCCCCTTTTTTCAGTTCATCGCTCGTTTTTACTCTTGTCACCACACGACGGGCAACCAATCCGGCTATCTGACGGACACGGACAAGACCCCACCGGGATTCGATGTCGGTATCGCCGTGTTCGTTCTCATATTCAGCATTTTTATTGTACGCTGAAAGTTTCTTTCCGTTCCGATGTATTACCGTGAGCACTCGGCCATCAACCGGGCTGCGATTCACATGCACATTTACTACATTCATGAAAACCGCTATCCGGAGCGCTCCTGATTCGCCGAATCCATCAGCTTTTATCAGGCTCGCATCGATAACTTTCCCATCCGCGGCAGACACTACAATCCCTTCTCCTTCAGGAATTTCCCTTTCGGGGTCACGAAAAAAGGAGAGGGTAAAGAAAAGCAAAAGAAGCAGGAGACCGCCTGCCCATCTAAGGGCGCCCCAGCCAAAGAAATAGTAGCCGCCCCAGCAAATCACAGCAAGGGCGAAAAATAAACCGAATAGTTTTATACCGTCAGGATCTATTTTCATATAGTTTGTAGAATATAATCCATATGTTGAACTTTGCAAACTCTTTTTATAAAGTCTCGAACCAGTTTTTACGTGCTACTGAGAGCCTATTTTCAACTCTTTGTTCAAAGTCTTTCCTGAACGGAAAATGGTCAGGCTGAAAACTTCTCCCGGCACCGATCCTCGAAACACACTGATCAGCTCTTTCGAATTGCTGATAGCGAATCCATTTACCCCGGTAATAATATCACCGATCTCCAGACCGCTCTTGCCTGCCGGACTGTTACTTTTCATGCCGATGATCAAAGCTCCTCCGTCTCCCTGGAAATCAAGGGATCGGGCTATTTCCCGGGTGATGTTCCGAACCTGCAATCCTGTATCCCATTTCCCCGGGTCGTCATTCGTACGGACATGATCAAGAATAAGTTTAACCCGATCGGAAGGAATGGCAAATCCGATGCCGACCGGAGCACCGTTTCTGCTGATAATAGCGGTATTCACACCAATCAATCTTCCATACAGATCGATCAGCGCCCCGCCCGAATTGCCCTCATTGATAGCCGCATCGGTCTGGATCATGTTACGGTAATAGCGGGCGCCGGACTCTGTGTCGAAGGTCAGATTTCTTCTCAAGGCAGATATGATACCACGGGTGACCGTTGGTTCTCCGCCGGCCAGCCCTCCGGTGATGCTGTCGCCAAAAGGATTCCCGATGGCAAGGACAGTTTGCCCGGTGGACAGACTGCCGGAAGTTCCAATTTCAATATAAGGCAGGTCTTTGCCTTCGATTGATAGAACCGCCAGATCCTGTTCCGGAAAGCTGCGGATAACCTTGGCCTTGAACTTCCTGCCGTCGGTAAGTATTACATCCAGCCTGCCGATTTTATTCCGGATACTGATAACATGGTTGTTGGTAATAATGATACCGTCCGGACTGATAATCACTCCGGAACCCATCGCCGGAATATTATTCTTTTGCGGCCCGAAGAACATGTTGAAAAAGGGATCGTTGAAACGGTAGACAAAGGAGACGGTGGTATGTATTGAAACAACCGCCGGCATGGCCTTTTTCGCCACTTCCATAACCACTCTGTCAAAATTTATGGCGTTCTGAATATCAGTTTTAGGGGATTCCTGTTCCTGGACCTCCGGTTTTGTCGAAGTATTTGACCTTTGAGTGATTTGAAACCGGCTGTTCCAAACTGTGCCAAGCCCAAATCCTAGGACGAAAAGCAGAACAAGGATGAGTATCGATCTTCTTTTTGGCCTATTGAACGCCCGATAATCCTCAGAAAAAGGATACGTGTTCATAACAGTCTCCAAAACAAACACATTACACTGACAGAGAGAAGATGTTTATATTTCACTGGCAATTGTTTCTTTTCCATAATCGACGCTGACCAGACATAGCCCTGTTGCCGGCGCTGTCGGACCGGCAAGAGAACGGTCGCCGGTCTTCAAAATCCTTTCCAGAAAATCAGGCGATTCCTTTCCTCTGGCTACCTCGACAGCGCTCCCGACAATGCTCCGTACAGCATGGTGAAAGAACCGGACGGCGCTCACGTTAAATATCATTAAATTTCCGGTAAATTCCCAGCTGTTTTTGAAGATGATCGTCGAAAAATCCTCATCGTCAGCCCCTTTGGAAAACCCCCGGAGATTGCATCTACCCACCAAAGACCGGGTGGCCTCTTCCAGAAGTTCCCTCGAAAGATGATATTTAACCTGCCAGCTATAAAAGCGTGAAAGCGGGGACTTTCTCTCGGACAGCGTGTACCGGTAATTCCGGGAAAGGGCATCGTACCGGGCGT
>JBAYHX010000291.1:0-4547 GCA_041665965.1 Candidatus Latescibacterota bacterium | reverse complement strand
AGTTCCGGCAATGGCGAATCTTCCTGGCGTGGAATTCAGGTGGCGGGTTTGAACAGCCAGCAGTTCAACTTCCCTGAAAGCATTAAAAGCGGAGTTGTGATCGTTAAGATCGATGAAAACAGTCCTGCTGTGGACAAGCTCGACGTGGGTGATGTAATCACCGAAATCTGGGTAGGCAAAGTCCATAAGGTCATTAAAGATGTTCAGGATTTTGAAGCTTTCAGTAATGAGTTTAAGAATAACAATAAAGCCGTGCTTATTACCCGTCTGAAAGTTTCTGATAACGGTAAGGTGATAAAAGGGCTGGTATCGATAAAAGGCGAAGAATAACTTCGCAGTGACAGGAGTGAAAAATTTGTCAAAACTTGCTAAAAAGCCATACACGAGGGAAGATCAGTCTCTTGACAGATACCTTCAGGAAATAGGCGAAGTAGAGCTTTTAAATGCTTCGGAAGAGGTATCATTGGCACGGGAGATCAAACAGGGATCACAGATTGCACTGGAAAAACTCACGAAAGCCAATCTCCGTTTCGTGGTCAGTGTTGCAAAGCAGTACCAAAACCAGGGTTTGTCGCTCGGGGATCTGATTAACGAAGGGAATCTTGGACTCATCAAGGCTGCAAAACGTTTCGATGAAACCAAGGGGTTCAAGTTTATTTCGTACGCAGTATGGTGGATCCGTCAGGCCATTCTTCAAGCCCTTGCCGAGCAATCCCGTATCGTACGTCTTCCGCTCAATCGTGTTGGCGCTTTGCATAAAATCGGAAAAACCTCAAGCGGCCTCGAGCAGGAATTCGGTCGGGAACCCTCCGCCAACGAAATTGCCGATGAACTGGAAATGAGCCCCTTCGAAGTGATGGATACACTGAAGATTTCATCACGTCATCTCTCCCTTGATGCGCCGTTCAATGACGGGGAAGATAACCGGCTGCTGGATGTTCTTGAAGATAAATTCCAGCCCTCGCCTGATGAAAAGCTGATGAAGGATTCGCTCAAAGGCGAAATCGAGAAAGCGCTTTCGACATTAACCGACCGTGAGGCAGAAGTAATCAGCCTCTATTTCGGTATCAACCGTGACCATTCCCTCACTCTCGAAGAAATCGGCGAAAAATTCAAACTTACCCGTGAGCGCGTCCGTCAGATTAAAGAAAAGGCAATCAAACGTCTCCGTCACGCTTCCCGGTCGAAGCCGCTGAAAGGGTATCTGGCCTGAATTCAAGTTCTCGGCGGTGATCGATGAAATTCACTCATCGCCGAGAACTATAAGTTTTTAAAGGTTTATCCTTATTCTGTTTTTGACTTCCGGATTCGTTTTTATTGGAGATATAGAGTTTTTATGGCATGGAAACGGCTCACCTTTATCCTTATACCTCATTACCAGTCGACTATCAAGCAGTTCAGGATCCATCGTACAGCCATTTACAGCCTCATCGCTTTCCTTGTTTTGGCCGTTGGTGTCATGTTTTTCTATATCATCGGGTTCAAGGGAAAATCCTTCTATAACAGCAAAACCCAGCAGATGGTTGCCCAGAACGCCGTTCTTGAAAAAAACCTCATCCTGCTTGATTCGACATTATCGAGAGTGTCTGTCAAAATTTCCATGATAGACTCTCTCAATCAGTCGATTCTCAAGGAATCCAACATCTCCGACCGTGATTTAACAACAAACAAGTCTGAAAAAACTGCTCAGAAATCAGGACGTTCTTTTTCCCCGGAAAAAATATTCCAGACAATCGACCGTCTGGACCGTGAAAGCAAAGCCGATGAGAAATATTTCGATGCACTGTATAAAGTTTTTTTGGCCCATACGGATTACATCCGCTGCGTTCCCTCGATACGTCCTGCGGATGGGCAGATTCTAAAAGAGTTCGGGGTCTCCGTGGATGAATATACCGGCCGGAATAAACTTCATGACGGAGTCAAAATCTACAATGTAGAAGGAACTCCGGTAATAGCCTCCGCGGATGGAGTGGTGTCGAAAGTAGAGAGAAACGCCTCTGATGAGAACGGGCTTTATATCATCATCAACCACAAAGGAGCCTATGAAACCACTTATGCTCATCTTCAGCAGCATCTTCTTGTCAATGAGGGCGACCGGGTAACCCGCGGCCAACAGATCGGCTTCATGGGAAGAACAGGGGTGGCGGCTATCTCCGAAGCATCCCATCTTCTTTACAAGGTCAGACATCACGGGGCGCTGGTTGATCCGGCGCAGTACTTTTTTGCTCCGGAATTTTCCGAACTTGCCGAGAAAAATGCCCTTTCAAAAATTCAAGAGCCTCGTTCCTTGTATTGATTCTCCCCTCAAGCTGCGCATCCATAACTTCTTCCAGAATAGTTTTGAACAGCGGCCCGGATTCAAGACCGAGGGCAACGAGATCATCCCCGGAAACAAGCCTTTCCGGAAGGTCAAGCGTTTTATTATTAGCCCTCTCGCTTGCGATCTTTTCCAGAATGAGCGAGTAGGTGTCAAGTTTGCCGTGGCTGGCAAGAATGTCCAGACGGTAGAGTTCCAGCATATCTTCAAATTCCGGCTGCCCGATGAACCTTCGAAACGTCGAGCGCTTCATGGCGGGTGCATTCATAAACTGCATATGCTTTCGCACAAGATCGTGGACTCTTGAAATAACGGCGTTCTCGAACCGCAGGCGTTTCAGAATTCTGACCGCTATTTCCGCGCCAACCTCATCATGACGGTTGAAGCGCGCTCTGTCAGTCATTTCGAACGTGGCAGGCTTGCCGATATCATGAAAAAGGATTCCGAAAGCGCGCGCCGTCGTCCCTCCGCCGAACATCTTCAACATCAGAAGGGTATGCTCGAATACATCCCCTTCCGGATGGTACTCCGGGGGCTGCATCACCCCTTTAAGGGCCGACACCTCGGGGAGAACTTCGCCGAGGAGACCGCTTTCATCGAGGAGTGAGAGCGCTCTTTCAGGGTTTGGCCCGGTAAACATCTTGCAGATTTCATCTCCTATCCGCTCGCAGCTTACCGTGAAAATCAGGGAAGCATTCCGTCGAATAGCGTCCATGACTCCAGGCTCGACAGAGAATCCGAACCGCGCCGCAAACCTTACCGCACGAAGCATCCGCAGGTGATCCTCACCGAATCGCTTCACCGGGTCTCCAACCGAACGGATAATGCGGTTATGGATATCTTCAATCCCTCCGACATGATCGATGATACGGTCATCCACCGGATCCCATATCAGGGCGTTGATGGTGAAATCACGGCGTTTTACATCCTCGCATTCCTCCGCAGGCTCAACGCTGACCGGCCGCCGACCGTCACGGTAGACGCCGTCTTTTCGGAATTGAGCCACCTCGTACAGGTTTTCTCCGAGCCGCACCACGCTGACACCGAAATGTGCGCCAACCGGGTAGACATGTTCGAACAACCGTTCAATCTCTTCCGGAGCGGCATTCGTTGCGATATCGTAGTCCTTTGGCTCTTTGCCCATGACCATATCACGGACGGCGCCGCCTACAATAAACGCTTTAAATCCGACCTGACGGAGAGTTTTTACTATCTCGACGGCGTTCTTTTTACTGGAAATGATATCGGTCATGGAAGTATTTTTCGGTTGATTATTCTGGCTTTTTCCATTAGTATACATAGATTTTTAATAAGTGCATACTGGTTTTGCCTGCCGGTAAGAGAAGAGCATGTTTCTCAAATACAGGAATTATCATTTACTGAATATTAAAGGACAACCTATATTTTTAACCTATCAAGGGAGACGTCAGAATGGAACAAGGGCAGAATCCTCTAAGAATGATCCGGGAAAAAGATACATTTGCACAGAAACTTGACATCGAAATAGAAGAAGCTCTGGAGGGGCGGTCAAAAGTCTCCATGCCCCTTGGCGAGGGAACCGCGAATGCTCTCGGAAATGTGCACGGCGGAGCAATTTTCTCTCTTGCGGACATGGCGCTCGCATCAGCAGCAAATTCGGAAGGAGTGCTTTCTGTGGCTATCGAGGCGAATATCCACTATATGTCGCCCTGCCGTTCGGAAGGAATACTATATGCCATCGGCCGTAAAATCCACGAAACCCGCAGGCTCGGATATTACCATGTAGAGGTGTTCCAGAAAGAAGGTGAACCCATCGCTATAATTCAGGCCATGGTATACAGAAAAATCTGAAAACGGATTTATGGGGCAAGTTCCAAATATTTTCTTCCGAGCATCGCGGCGCCTTTCATGGATGATTCCTCTTCCGGAACATAGGTGCAATTCCGCATCCACCGAGTTTTCGCCCGTATCACCGCCTCATTGACAGCGCCTCCGGTAACATGAATTGCGCCGTTCAGGGAGACATCAAGCCCGATTTCCTTAAGGTGCTCACGCTGATACCCGCAAAGGCCCCTTACCATTGCAGCGAGAAGCTCCTCCCTCGATGTTTCATGGGTCATCCCCAGAAATTCGGCTTTGAGCGGCTGCTGAGAATACCGTGAACCCATAAGGAACGGTACATAGCTTACCCCGCTCTCACGGTCGATCCAGCCATCAATTGCTTTTGTCAGAAAATCGCTGTAGAATTCCT
>JBAYHX010000290.1:0-4557 GCA_041665965.1 Candidatus Latescibacterota bacterium | reverse complement strand
CCATGAGCGGGTTGTGGTCAAAGAGCCAGCCCTCGTTTACCGGCATGTGCGTACCCTCGCAGACTCCGAAGTTGGCATAACAGATGACTCGGTTCGCCCATGGACGTGATTCGCAGTATCCGAGGAGAGCGGCAGAGAACTTTGCCGCTTTTTCACAAAAGAGGTCAGAAGCAAGTGACGGCACCCGCCCGACGGAACCGTTATCAGCGATGAAATGTTCCTGCATATGCAGATTTCTCCAGGATTCCGGCGGCCATATTCCAAAACGCATGATAATCCATCCGTCCGGATCGCCATTAAGGATGTGCTCCGCCTGCTCGTCAAGATCGAAAACCGCTTCCTTTATCTCTATCGGAGAAGGCTCAATTCTGTCTCCGACCCAGAAACGGGTTCCCGGCCAGTTTCCGTAACTCTGCGGGGTAATGAAATAAGCGCCGTATTTGTTTTTATATGCAAGGGGCATGGAGCGATCGAAAGGACCTTTCCCAAAGGTATTGAAGCCGGGAAGAGCATTCGGAATACCGTCGATGAAAACAGTTGGTCTCCCGTTGTGCATCCGTACTTCCACATCGGGCAGTTTACGCTGAGCCTGCGCGTCGGAAGTAAATGCCAGTGCAGCTGTCGAGAGCGCCGCTGTCTTCATCATGCTCCGTCTTTTCATCACGTTGTCCTTTCTGTGGAATTTGCTCAATATACATACCTATCCCAATTAATTCTGGTGCCTATATGCGGCAATAAGTTGAAATACATATAGGTTGCATAATTCGTAATGGCTCGGTCATCCCGCATTTACCCTTTCATCTTTCCCTGCAGTAAGGGCTGACGGACAACCATTTTACCCCGGTAGAAAGCGTCTGTGGTCATATCCGCGCTTCCTTTTGCGGGGATGAGGCCGGCGCTGTATCTCGGATTCAGCGGAGGTTTGGCGATGATGAGATCGAGCGGCACCGCCGAATTCTCGTTCACTACCGCATAATCCTCGTTCCCTGCGTGGATATTGCTCCAGGCGTGGGCGCAGGGGCGGAAATCGGGGGTCGCCACATAAAGCTTCTCGCCCGTTCGGAGGATCACCGGTATAAGGCTGTCCGTTTCCCCCTCGAGGCCTTTCGGGACAGTGAATTCATGCGCCGTTTTTTCCCCGCGGCGGCGGGCTTCTTCCAAATATTCACGGCTGCGGTTTACCGGGTGGTCGAACGCGCTCTCATCGATAAAGAAGCAGATTTTGCTTTTCTCCTCACCGGTAAGGAGGGTAAAATCCTCGAACTTGGCCGCAATCATATCAATATATCCGCGCTCTTTCCAAAGGCTGGAAGGAGTCCGCGCAGGGTCATTGATCATGACATAGGTCCACTCCGGATTCCATGAAGAATTCGGCGGCTCGAACCCGTTCAGTATCTCCCGTGCGTCCGCGGCGCCGGAGGGCACATTTTTTCCGCCGGGAAAAACCTGCGGATCGAATACGAACACATTGTTATGGCCGTGACGGACAAGGAACGGTGCTACAAGCCCCTTGTTGCAGGCGGCGTCGTTGATGCCCACATAGATGGAAATGATCGTTTCCGGGACGGTGGGGATGATATGCGATAGTTCCAGTTCGTCGAGGTTTTCATCGGGGGCGAGAAACTGCGGGAAGCCCCTGAACAACCGGTAAGCCCGGCGAAGAAAATCCAGATAATCAGCCTCGCTGAGTGAGGATCCCGGGGGGATGGTGATTTTTATTAACGGTTCGTTGAGCATGATATATCCTTTATTTAATGAATGCCTCGAGAGCATCGGCGAACGTGTCCACTTCCTCTTTGACCTGGTCGGGAGAATTTTTTCCCAGAACTGTCATTGTCGGACCCCAGGTACCCCGGGCATTGATGACCAGGTCTTTGAGATTTTCTATAACTTTCTCTGCGCTCGATTCCTCGGCAGCCATGCAGAAAGCCGCCACTTTATGATTGTTCAGACGGTTATTCTGCCTCCAGATCAGCATGAATTGCTCATCTACGAATTTCTTGAACTGCCAGCTCACATTGGAAAAATAGGCCGGACTGCCAAGAACAATCAGCTTTGATTTCATCATTTCATCCGGATTTTTTACATCCGATGCAAGGACAGCTTTTGCGCTGATTTTTTTGGCGGTGAGCGCCGAAACCAGTTTTCCCGCAACTGTTTTCATGTTCTCATTGGCAGGAGTAGGTGTGGAAGTCGCATCAACTTTCCCCGGCCCGGTATGCACATTGCCGGTCGCATATACAATGATCACATCGGTGACGGGAGCAGCGCTGCCGCTCTGACCCAGCGCCTGTGTCGTTAAAGAACATGCAATGAATGAAAGCGAAGCCAGCATTTTTACACAAATATTGAGTCTGTTCATAATAGTATTCCTTTGAAGAAAAATGAAAAAAACACCTGCTTTACGGTCAACTGTGAACTAAAAATTATTCATCGCTTTACTTCCACAATCTGAGCATCATCCGCCCAGACCGTGCCGCTGTAAACCTTGAACCCGGCATATACCTGGTTTATCCAGTTGTGGAGACGGCAGGGCAGTTCGTATTTCCGCCATTCCCGGCCGACCATAACGCGCTGATGGTAGGTTCCCTGTCCCTTGTATTCGGATTCCAGGAGCGCAATATCGACCGGCGTATTGTCCGCCGCCGCCCGGAGCCAGATCGAATAGACAACATCGGTGGCTGCATTGACCATGAAATTGTCGCTTTTCACCAGAAACGCGTACTCGATCCCGGTTTTGGGGTCTTTTTTCGGAACGGCTTTCAGGGAATACTTCCCGGAATGTTTCACCTTCGTGTCGAGAACAAATTTTTCGCTCTCGAAGGGATTGGAATAGAACGGTCCCCAGTTTGACGGCCTCTGTAGTTTCTTATCTTTTGAAGGAGCCGCTTCCTCGAATCCGGGATTTTTCAAAACGACATCCGCATGACGGGAACGGTCCGTTGCCGAAGGATCGTATTCGATGACAAACTCGCTCGGAAATCCCTTTCTGCCGACCGCGTTCACCGAAGTGATCTTCAGGGAATTCGATCCGGGATTGAGCTTCCAGATATAGACATCGCTGTCGATCGGAATAACCCGGTTATCGACCTCAAGGAGGTAACGGTCGAAATTCGGGGTGTTGGTCGTGAATTTCGCCTTGAGAACACAGGGCGCGCCGGGTACGGATGTTTTTATCAGGCCGACTCTGACTTCGTTCAGCGGCCACTGGAAATCGGACAATTCCCCGGAGTTGTCGCAGGTTATCTGCGGCGGAGTGAAATCGTCCACCCAGTGAAGCTGCGGGCCCCACCATTCTCCCCCGCGGGAGTTATAGGGCACGATGAAACCGTCCACCATGACAACTTCCTTTGACTGGGGATGCACCGTATGGTCGTTCCGCATGACAATACGGTAATCATCGTAGAAATAGAGAAGCCCTCTGACGGGGTCTTCCGATGCTGGAATACGGGCGTTGGCGTATTTGAGAGCCGCCGCCTTGCCGGCTTTCACATCCCAGTACTCGGTGCCGCGGCCGTTCGCGCCGAAATGCAGAAAGATGCCGTCGAGCTTTCCCCGTGCGTTGTGTACTTCAAGGGCGCTCATGGGAACCCCGTCCTTTTCGGCCCAGAAATTCATCCAGGCGTCGACAAGCATCCATTTGCGAAGGTCGTTGTTGTAGACCTCGGCCACCGTGTGCGCAGCTTCGTTAAAGGGATTGATTCCGAGAATTCGTGCAGTAAGCCCAGCCGCATTACATGCCTGGACAAACAGGTCGGCCTTGAATGTGCACCAGAAAGCATCGCCCGTTTCAACCCGGTCGAGAATTTCGTGGGCGTCCCAGCTAGGGTAGGGCAGAGGCTGGGTATGGCCCCACTGCTTGTTCGCCCAGTCGGAAATCTGCACGATCAGGTCAAGGTCGTTTTTCGATTTTCCGATCATTTCGACAAGACCGATACGGTCATACAACTTGCGGACTTTGAGATTGGTCATATCCTGATAGACAAAGGGAAATGAAGGCAGCTTCGCCCGTCCGTTGACCGCTTTCACGAATTTGACCCCATGCCAGCGGTTCAGGTCGTAGCAGTAGGGAGGCTCCAGAAAAGATTGCGCCCTGTATGCCGCGGAACCGTCCCCCTTTTCCACCGCCTGCATATAGGCATCGGAAGCTTTGTCCGCAAAAGAGAGGTGCGGGGAAAGGATCAGCATAACTGCGGTAAAAAGGGACAGAATGCATTTTTCCATAGGTTTTTTACCCTTTAAAGATGTGTAAATCGGGTGAATTGGTTTGTGCCTTTCGAAGTTTTCTATCTTCCAAACATTTCGTCGTCGATATAACCGCTGCAAATTCTTACAACAGAAACTTTCAGGAAATCGCCCGTCCAATCTGTCGCAGGTATCACGATGTAGTCATTGCCGAGAGCATGATACTTGACAAATCTCATTATCTTCCTTCTTCATTCGAGCATTCTAACGCCACTTGTGCCCGCAGGAAAGGCATTGCGGCTTATGAACACAGATTATCTCGCCGCACTCGGGGCATTTCCACCTTTCCTTTTCGTTTCTGATAAAATGCCT
>JBAYHX010000289.1:0-4578 GCA_041665965.1 Candidatus Latescibacterota bacterium | reverse complement strand
TGCTTTCGAAACGGGATATTATATGGCTGGCGATGCTTTCCTGCGTCCTTATATTGATGGCGCTTCCGCGATTCAACTGGAATGATGTTGGAGCAATAAAATCTTTGACAGGTGGGACTCACGCGAGTAATTCAGACCAATACATCGACATGACGTTGTATTTTAGAGGCGAGAAACCAGCCGATGGAATACATTCACCCTATGCATATCGCCCGCTGGTCCCGCTTCTGGCGTCAAAGTTGCCGTTTGAAGCAATGACAGCGATCAATCTTATTAATCTGGCGGCGATTGTAGCTGCAATGATTTCTCTCTATTGTATATTGGCCTGGCTTAAATTTGGTTTTAGATTACGTGTAATTGGATGCGGAATGTTCGTTGTATCATTTCCCACGTTCTACTACACTACGATTGGTTTTATTGATCCGGTTGCAGTATTTATCATGGCCATTGGATTATATTTGATTTTTCTGAGAAAATGGGTATGGCTGGCAGTCGCTGTATTTTTTGGAACGCTGGTAAAGGAAACTTCAATCGTTCTGGTTCTCGCGCTGGCGATATATTTGTTTTTCGACCGCAGACTTTTTACGAAGGAAGGGTTGGCACTGCCATTGATATTTCTGGCTTTCGCCGCCGGCTTGTATATTTCCAGAACACTGATTCCTGTGAGTCCGGGATATGTCTGGATACCTTCATTTGATAATTTGATGTCAAATCTTTTGCGCCCAAGAAGCTCGCTGAGTTTTTTGCTGAGTTTCGGCGTTCCGGGAATAGTGTCTGTTTTTATTTTTCACTACAGAAAGACCGGATGGTTTCATGAGCGGCTTGCTGAAACTTTGTGTCTGATCGCGGGAGTTGCCATTGCGATAATCTTGCATATTTATTCGATGATAGCGGCGTTCGCTGATGGAAGGATCATATGGTTATCCTATCCGTTTTTGATTCCGCTCGCGGTAATTGTCTTCGATGAGATGGGAAAGCAAAGAAAACAAGAAGATAGAGGTAACTATACCGCATGAATTGATGCCTGTACACCATAAGGTCTGTCCCACTCTGAATGCCGCCGTTAAATAATACAGGATTCCAAATTCGAGAGATATGCATTAGGAATTATGAAGGCGTCAAGACTCCGGAAGTGCCATTGACGTTGGCGGCAGCTTTTTTGAACCCCGCTATTCTGCATCGTAGTAGTTCTTTTTGAAAATCCGAAAACGAAATTACTTCCGACAGGAATTGTTTTTTGGCTAGTTTTGAAATGAGGGGAATCCCGATCAAATCCCCGTTGTTTTTTCCGGTTTAATCAAGTATTATAGCTAACTACGAAATGCTTTTGAGCAACAGGGGAATATATGCTTCGTTCATTAACCGGAATCGACAATGGGGTAATCAACACCCGGAAAGTATTTTTTATCCTGCTTTCCCTGGAACTTGTTTTACTTGGAATATTCCTGTTTACAAATTACGAGGAAGTCGCGTTATATGCGGGAATTCTCTTCGCTCCGGTCCTGATTTTTCTAGATCCAATCTTCGGTCTGGCTCTCATGGTTATTACTACAAGTCTTGATTTTATGGGAGCTGCGGAAAGTGGAGTTGAAGGTTTTAGATATTTGAATTTTACCTTATTCCATCTTGCTTTTTTACTAACCCTTGTAAGCACAATCTGCAGTATTTTAATGCATCAAAAAATTCGTATTCCTTCCGCAAGTATATGGTTCCCTCTCCTTGCTTTTCTATTACTTTATACAATATCTCTGATCCGTACACCCGATATCAAGGAAGCTTCTCTTTACGTAGTTCGAGCCATGTTCCTAAGTATGACGATTTTCATAGTCATCATAAGTATTGATCGGATATGGAAATTGAGTCTCTTTGTGGGAATGCTCATTATTGTACCATTAGTTGTTGCCAGCATCACTATCTCACAGTTCTTTTCAGAAGGCAGTTTGTTCGCACCTATAGTGATAAAAATGGCAAACGCGCTTGGCCTTCCTGTTTTCCGTGCGACAGGAACCTTTACTAATCCAAATGCTCTTGCCTGTTTTCTTATGGCTGGGGCTGCCCTTGGTTTCAGCTTGCTATTCGCGAAGGAGATACCCTCATTTCTCAGGCTCATCCTTCTTGCCGCAGTAATTACCACCGTTGTAGGATTGCTTTTATCATTTTCAAGAGGTGGGTGGGTTTCAACTTTTTGTGCAGTAATATTTGTTGTGGTATTGCAAAAAAAATGGTCTTATTTCGGGTATTTCGCAATTTTTGTGATTATCTGTCTCATTATTATATCAATAAAAACACCCCAGATGTACGCAGTGGTATTTGAGCGCTTGGGTTCTATCTTTGATCCAAGTCAGGACGCCTCATCGACTGCCCGGATAGCTCTGCTGAAATCCAGCGTTGCAATGTGGTTTGACCACCCCATATTTGGAGTGGGTTTAAGAGGGTTCCCCGTTGAATTTGCTAACTATATTGATCCTAATATGCCTCATATTCTCAAAGAACTTAAAGAAGCGCACACTATTCAATTCGAAATCCTTGCCGAAATGGGTATTGTCGGTTTAACAATAGCCTCATGGCTTTTCTTTACTGTCTTATTCCACGGAATCCGTACAATGAAAACCATTAAAAATCATACTCTACGATGCCTTCAAATAGGATCCGTAGCACTTTTTATCGGGTATGTTATCAATTTTACTTTTGCTACTGATCTTTTCAATAATGTCTTCTGGATGACAATGGGAATGATTTATACTCTGCCGTTGATAGACAATAAATATTTTTCTGAGCAGTCTCTAAAGGAATTGCCTCAACCCACCCCCGGGTAATCCTTTCTGAATCATTTAATGACCTGGAGGCGAAATAACCCGGATGGTTTGTTGTCGGTACATTATACCAACTATATTTTAGATGAGGGTTTAGCATTAATTTGTGATATTTTCGATGACCTTTTCAATTGACGAGGCGAAGCCGAGTCAACATGATACCCCATACATGTGGCGGGGAGAGTTTGTTTTTCCTTAATTAATTAAGCTTATCCTATGAAAGGGGCAAGATTTATTGCTCCTTTTCTCATTTTGGTCACATCAAATAGTATTGAACTATAATCCTGTTCATTTTCATATTGTAAAAATTGTCCGGGCGTGTTACTTTAAAATACAATCCATTTTTCTTCCATAAAGATATTCAGAAAAGAGTGTTTATGCCGATACTTCTTGCTATTTTCTTCCTTTCAGGTGCATCCGCCCTTGCTTATCAAATCATATGGATTCGTCTTTTTGGACTGGTTTTCGGCGGTACAGTCGTATCCATGTCCGTGGTGGTCGCCGCTTTCATGGGAGGCCTTGCGCTGGGGAGCAGGTTTATCGGAAGGTATGCCGAAAAGATCGGTAACCGGGTTCGCTTCTACGGGTATCTGGAATTATCTCTTGGTGTTCTCAGCCTGATGGTTTTTTTTGGTATTCAGTATCTGTCAAAGCTGATCTATATCCTGCCGTTCGGTACGAATGCCATTTCTGCGGCTGGAATTCTTGTTCGGCTCGTTCTTTCCGGCCTGATCCTGATCGTCCCAACCATGATTATGGGCGGGACACTCCCGATTCTTGTAAGCGCGGTCACAAGCGAAAAGAAAAACATTATGGTCAATACCGGTTTTCTTTACGCTTTCAATACCCTTGGCGCTATGACAGGGGCATTTCTGGTCGGTTTTGTCCTGATACGATTTATTGGTATTACCTGGTCGAATATGCTTGCCGTTATGGTGAACCTGAGTCTGGGAATAATCGCTCTTGCGGTCAGCAAACGGTTTGACTCGACTCCCTATAATGTCCCGTCCTCGCAGCCTTCACGGAAGCAGACAGCGAAACCTGCAGCAGTTGATGGCGGCCTGCGTTTCATCATAGCTCTAACCATCACCGGGTTTGTGAGCCTTTCGCTGGAAATGATCTGGATGCGGATGCTTCTTTTAACAATCAACAACACTATCTATCTCTATACCATTGTTATCACCACAATACTCTTTGGCCTCGGTCTCGGAGGACTTCTGATGCCGGTCCTGATCCCTCCAAAGTACCGTAATGAAAAAACATTCGGGTTGATTCTTGCAGGCCTTGGAGTGACAATTCTTGGCGGCTATATTTTCTTTCCGCTGCTCTCTTCCATCGGATTCGGAACACATGCATTCTATGCTACATGGATGCGTCTCTCTATACTCACTACTGTCTTAGTCTTTTTTCTGAGTTTTGCGCCGGTATTTCTTATGGGGTTCTCTCTGCCCATCGGCGTAGGATTGTATGCTCGTGAAGTGAATGGCCTTTCGCGGCAGGTCGGAGTGATCTATGCTTTCAACACAATCGGATCACTGGTCGGCTCCCTGGCGGCTGTTTTCATCCTCGTTCCTCTTATCGGTATGAAGAGCGCATTGATCCTTTCTTCGCTCATGGTGATGGTTCCCGCATTCTATTTTCTTTGGAAAGATAAAAAAGATGATCACCGGTTCGGGATACTAATATCAGCCGGGCTTATGTATTCTCTTCTTTTCATCGTTGCGGTGTCTATCGATATTCCCGGGACCGTTCTAAAACGTCTTCT
>JBAYHX010000288.1:0-4589 GCA_041665965.1 Candidatus Latescibacterota bacterium | reverse complement strand
TCCACTGGTCGTGGCCGGAGGAGTTGGGAAAGGGTTTTTCTTTTTCGATCGTTCGAATTTTCGGTTCACCACTCAAAAAACAAGATACCGCCGACTCAGAAGGATAGTTTTTCACAAAGGTTGATTTTAGGCCGTAAGACGTATTCTTGGTGACAGTCCCCTTGCTGTCCATGAGGTAAATAATGACTCCGTTGATGTTAAAACTGTTGGCTATCTCCCAGGCCATCTCATCAAGTATAACATCAAGATCGAGCGACGACGAAACCGAACTGGCGATTTTGTTCGAAAGTTCAAGGAGTTTGGCCTTATATTGAAGGCTTTCGAATTCCTGCGCATGTTTGATCGATCCGGCGATGCTGGCGGTGAAATTATTTAGCTCTTCCGCCTCGTTCTCGGTGAATTCACGCTCCACCTTGCTCCTGATATTGACCACTCCAAGAACTTCATCATTCCAGAGAATGGGTACAGACAGAATGGAGGGATATTTTTCATCTTCCGAATAAATCGAATAGAAGTTCCGCGGGTCTTTCAGAATGTTTTTAGAAGTGAGGTATTTTCGGGTTTGAGCAACCATTCCTGTTACGCCCTGACCGATCGGAATCCGTACATTGCCAATGGCGATCGGGTCAAGACCTACGCTGGTTCGGAGCACGAGGGTGTCTGTCTCGGATTCTTTAAGGAAAATGACGACATCGTCCACCGCAAGATATTCCCCGATGATGCGCGCCAGAAGCTCCAGCCGCTCCTCGACTACAAGAGGTGCGTTCACCAGTTTCATCGCATGGGCCAGAAGTACTTTCGAGCGGATAGCGGTGAAGTTTTCAAATTCCTTGTTTTTGGAATCCATTCATCAAATCCCGATAAATTTCGGTTTTTATATAAGATCGTCAGAAAACATATGCTCTATTTCAGGAGCGCTGCACAAAACCCCTCTTTTGAACTAACCGGCAGGGGACTTCCAGATATGAAAAATAGAATGGCGATGCGCAACCGCTCCTGTTGTCAATAGGGCATGTCGGATCAATCGATCACGCTGAACAGGTACCAGGAAGCGTTGGCGCAGCAGGCAGCGATTTTCGGCCATGCCTTCTGATGGTCGTCCGAGGCAACCCATTTCTGACGGAGCGCTTCCGTTTCAAAGAAAAGATTCAATTCATAGGTGCGCATCTGACTGTCGTCCTTGAGCATCACAATGTTTTTGTACCCTTCCTGTTTCTTGATCGCCGGACGGAAGAAATTCAAATATGCATCTTCTAATTCTTTTTCCTTGCCTTCTTGGGCAGTAAGGTAGATTTGCAGAGCTATCATTCGACATCTCCTTTGAAATGTATGGTTGAGACAGGTTGTGTTTGTTCCTTTTTAATACTACTACCGCGTCCGCAAAGTTCGCAAAGAAAAAGAAGAAATTTTAGACAGTATTAACAGGTGAGGAAGAAAATCCCCTCTGCCTGCCGGCATCTCCCCAAGGGTGCCCAAGCCGATTCAAGAATCGCCTTGGGCGCCCGGTTAAGGGGAGAATTCATTTTTTCTCTTTGCAGAAAGATGCGCTTCGCTTGCAAAATGATGCGCTTCGCTTTTGCACCCTCTTAACAAGGGGGTCGCCGCTCTTAGCGGCGGGAGGATCTTTGTGCTTGAGTTTGTGAATAGATCGGGTTAAAAAAGAAAATATATAATCTTGTAAATCATGTCTAATAGTCTTTCCATTCTTTATTGCCTTTGCGAATTTTGCGAGAGAATAAATCAAAGATTTCTTGATGTTATTCCCTGCAAAAACAGGGGGTCAGCCCTTGCACGAACAAACAGGGCAGGTAAAAGACTGCATCGGCTCGATACGAACCAGTTTACAGTGCGGAGCCCGCACTTTCATGGCAGATTCAAGTTTGTCGCGGTCGAGCTGGTTGAACGCAAACGTATTGAAATGCATGGGAATGAAATAGTCTACTCCCAGAAGCGAAGCGGCCAAAGCTCCTCCGGCATAGGTCATAGTGAACCGTCCCCCGCAGGAGACTATCCCAACATTGGGAGCGTACAGTTCACGAATAATCGCCATATCGCCGAAAACATCCGTATCACCGGAGAAATAAATAGTTGCTCCACCATCGATATCGAGCACATACCCGTAACAGCCGGAACCCGGAAGGATGGTGCCGGATTTATCGTATTCCTCACCAAGAATATCCGATGAATGCTGCGCCTGGGTAACATAAACAGTAAAACCGTCGCCGCGCCAGGAGCCACCGGCATTCATAGGATAAGACCCTATATCCCATTTTATGCCTTTGGAATCAGCATAAATGCCGATTTCAGGGCTGCAGATAAGAGTTGCGCCGGTTTTTTTACAGATTTCGAAAGAATTTCCTATATGATCGTTGTGCCCATGTGTGACCAGTACCGCAGTGGCTGTTTTGACGTCTTCCATTTTCATTTTGCAATTTGGATTGCCGAAAAATGGATCCATAAAAACCACTTTATTATCCCATGAAGCCATCATGGAACCATGTCCGAGCCATGTTACTTTTACATCAGCCATTTTTGCCTCCCGTAAAGTATCTATTACCTATGACGTCATATGAATTATTAGGTTTCAATGAATTCACGATGCTTATGTCAAAGTTATAACTCATGTTTTATATCGACGCCCCGTATGTGAAAATCAGAATCGCCGTTAAAAATAACGCGAGCGCGATACCCATGACCTTTTTCGTTTCGGATTTAGTCCCTTTCCACTCGCCCAAACCGATAGCCCAGAAATTTGCGGTAGCGATAGGGATAATATTGAACATGGACCAGCCGATGACAGCGCCCCATTTTCCCATCTTTACCGCGCCCTGGCCGTAGAAATTGAAACTGATTATCCAGATGAGCGCCATGAGGATAACCAGGAGCCAGTTGCGGCCGGAGCTTCCACTTTTGGTAAAATTTCCGAAGGTTTTATTTTTACCAAGCAGGTAAAAGCAGTAGAGCGCATTCACAACGCCGCCGGTGGAGAACATGACTCCCCAAACGAGGTTGCCTGTATATTTCGGGTCGAAACCAAAGGCTTTTGCCGATTCAACGAGGGCGCCGGAGGTGGCGAATGCAATGTTCACCGCGGAGATCAGAGCTCCGGCAATGATACATATAGCAATGCCCATCTTCATCGAAATTCTTGTTTTTGCTGCTTCGCCGGTGTGGTTACCCGCCTGGTCGATTTCCTTCATCATACCCGCTTTGCCGCTGAAAGCGATGCCGACAAGGGATACCGCCACACCTATCATTGCCACTATGCCCTGGGGTGTGACAATGTCACCGGGATTTATGACAAGAATTGGAACAATAGCACCTACTGCAAGAAGAGAGCCATACATGAGGGCATAGGACAGGGCTAATCCGACAGCCGCAATACCGAGGCCGAACAGTACTACTCCCAATCCCCAGACAATACCGAAACCGATAATTCGCATCACCTGGGGGCACGCGGATCCGTAAATCTGGAAAAGATTCAGCACGAAGAAAGAACCGATAATCAGGTTGAATACGATCATCGCGAGCAGAGCATAGGCCAGCCAGGTGTTTTCCCACTGCCACTTTTTCGTGTAGCCCATGGGAACAGCCCAGCTTCCCTGCAATATAGAACCGATGGTTACGAGAATAAAGCCGAGTACTAAATCACTCATACAATGTCCCCTTTACGTTAAGTGAAATGTATTTTCAGCCCTGAATGCTCCAAACGCGGAACGGGTATTTTTTTTGAAGCTGTGGTAATGTGAAAAATTCAACATTCACGTTCTTTTTGCACCATATAGTGCATATGCAATTCGGTGTGTCCGAGCCTCTCGGAGCATGTTCTTTTCCCTCCGGCAACGGCTATGACTTCATCAAAAAGCCGTTTACCCATGTCCGAAATGCTTGTATCGCCGAACAAAACTCCGGAAGCGTCGATATCGATATTTTCCGCCATAGCACCGCAGGTAAGCGGATTGCCGCATATCTTGATAACCGGCATAAGGGCGCTTCCTGCCGGCGAGCCACGCCCGGTGGTAAACATCAGGAGATGGCAACCGGCTGCCGCAGCGTTGGACATGTCCTCGGCGTCGCTTATCGGAGAAAATCCCCTGGTCAGGTCATCGGGAATGGAATCGATAAGATAGAGGCCGGGAATTTTTGGGCGCTCGCCAACCCTGACCACGTCGCGGATTGGACGGTGCCCGCTTTTCATGTAGGCGCCAAGCGATTTTTCCTCGATGGAGGTGAGGCCTCCATCGGCGTTTCCTGTGGCGATTCCGAAAAGGCCTGTTTTTACAGCAGTATCCAGCGACCGGTCTACCGCCTCGCGGATTTTTGCAGCGACTTTCTCCGAAGCCCGTGAAGCTGCCATATCAGCACAGCCCATCATCTCGGTGATTTCATCGAAAAAACAGGTAGCGCCTGCATCGATGAGAATATCAAAGAGAGCGCCGACCGAGGGATTGGAGGAAAGACCGCTGGTGGCGTCTGACCCTCCGCAGTTTGTACCCACCCGAAGATCGGAGAGGTGGAAATCACAACGTTCGGCATCTTCGCTGAGATTAAACAACTCCTCGAGATATGCCCGCCCTTTTTCTATCGAT
>JBAYHX010000287.1:0-4595 GCA_041665965.1 Candidatus Latescibacterota bacterium | reverse complement strand
CCATTTTCGGACGGTCAGTGCCTGCAAGGCGGAATCGATCGACGACCAGTTCCAGATACTGCTTTGCCGGATCGGAAGCTGATCCCTTTCCATTCGTTCCGTTCAGATTTGCAAGCGCAGCTGTGCAGGCCCAATAGACAGCGAACTGGGCGATTCCGGTGGAGGGACAAAGCTTGAACCGTGGATTCTGGGGCGCGGAAACAAGCCCGTTATCCCAGGGCATCTGGCTGTCAATGACAAGGTCGGACACCTCCTCGATAACAGGCCAGGTATTCCTGATATCCGAAAGGCCGTGAGGGGGAGTTTTTGCAAACCGGAAATAGTTCGTGGTGACACCGACAACATATACACCGCGGTCATGAACTTCCTTCACCTCCGGATAAAACCGGTTGGTAATAAGAAAGTCCCCCTTTTTCATGTTGTCGTACACTTCCTTTTTCGGCATGAGGCTGCTCTGCGGAAGCACCCACGGCTGACCGGGGACATCTTTCGCACCCGCCCAGCCGGCATAATGGCCGAATACTACCTGCGAGTGGATGGTACCGCCGTTTTTCTTTATTTCGTATGCCTTCCGCATGGCGCGGTCGATATTCCCGATCTGTGTGTCACGGACTCCACAGACGATATTCATCGCACCTTCATAGTACTGGTCTATGAACGGCTTCCAGGGTGCACAGGGTTTTACTTCAGCAAATCCTGGTGAAGCCTCAGCGTTCCGTACTCCGGTCAAGGCTGCTGCCGCTCCCATACCAAGCGCGGCCGAACCGATAAGAAATTCCCTCCGGGCGACAGGTTTTTTCATTCTACTCTCCAAATTTTTATATGTATGAGATACAGAACAGATTACGTTCGGTTATATAAACCAATTGCACTGTCGAAAAGCAATAGAAAAAAAGGCTATTTGTTTGTTGCGGGAGAGTTTCTTTCCATCATGCATACCTGTTTATTATCGCACACAAAATCTTCCGGTTCAAACTGCAGGGTGGAATGGAGAATTCCGAACCGTTCCCGTAAGATATCCTGGGCGCTTTTCAGGCAAACATGCCAATGGGTTGTATCGGAGCATTTGGAAGCGAGGCGAACATGTGCGCTGAGCGAAGGGATGCCTGTTGCGATGGTCCATATGTGGAGGTCATCCACTTCCTTGACATGTTCAAGGCTCTCTAGAGCTTTCTTGACCTCAAGATAGTCGATATTCTCGGGGGTGGCTTCGAGAAGAATATTGATGGTCTGGACGAGCAGGCCCCAGCTGCTCCAGAGGATGAAAATGCCGATAAGAACACTGGCGATTGGATCGATTGGCGCCCATCCGGTGGCAAGAATCACACCGCCCGCGATGATAACTCCAAGGGAGCCGAGCGCATCGGATGTCATATGAAGGAAGGCTGCTTTCATGTTAACCGTTTCTTCCCTGCTCCGGTAGAGCACCCAGGCGCTTCCCGCGTTGGCAGCCAGACCAAGGAAAGCCACGACCATCATGAGCGGGCCGTTGATGTTCGGGGTCAGTCCAAACCTGCTCCATGCCTGCCAGAAGATCACTCCGACAATCACTACCAGCGCAGCCCCATTGACTAAAGCGCCCAGAACCTCCGCTCGAAGGAGTCCGTACGTTCGAGCAGGGGTAGCAGTCCTTTCTGCCAGCTTTGCGACAAAAATGGCGAGAATCAAAGCTGCAACATCGGTCATCATGTGTCCGGCGTCTGCAAGGAGCGCCAGACTGTTTGACAGGATGCCGCCAATTACCTCTACAACAAGGAATATGGCGTTGATGACCAGAGCGATCCAGAGACGATGACGGGATAACGCGCGGAGGGTTTGCGCATGCTCATGACCGTTGCCATGCCCGTGATTGCGGTTATTTGGGTGATCGTGAAGAGAGGCATGGTTTTCATGGTGGATATTGTTTTTCTCATGATCACGATGCAGATGACGGCTCTGTTCCGTTTCAGCATTCATCATTTTCCGCCGCATTCAACGCTCTCGGACATATACCTTTTACCGCCGGAATTGTCCCGCAGTATCCGATTCATTTTCACC
Organism: Candidatus Latescibacterota bacterium; assembly: GCA_041665965.1. Classification (GTDB taxonomy): domain Bacteria; phylum Latescibacterota; class Latescibacteria; order Latescibacterales; family Latescibacteraceae; genus JAUYCD01. The sequence continues at coordinate 2,558 of JBAYHX010000287.1, read as the reverse complement.
TTGTTTATCAAGAAAAACACAAAGCCGCCCAGGATAAAAAGTGAAGAATGGAGGAAATCAGCAAGGAGAATTTCCCCGGAAGCGCCGGAGAATAACGAAATCCAGAAAACCGGGCATAATACACCGATCAGCATAACAAATATCCCCGCTCTCATATTCGTTTTTCTGATTTTTATTCTCTCTTCGACAGGTAACGTTTTTTTTCTTTGCGGATTTTTCTCCTTCGGAGAGGATCGAAATAATATTTTTTTCACCAGCCCCGTATAGGGACAACTGGAAGCAAGTTCCGTTGTGAATCCGATCACTTTTTTTATCACAGAAACGTATCTCCCCGGAGCTTTCCCAGTCAGTCAATGAAAGACGGGGACGGAGTAAACGCTATTACTTCCGTCGCCATAAGTACCTTCCGCTTATAAAACCCCGTATACCCTTTTAAGATAAGGTTCCATCCTGAGAAACCGCAAACAATTTCCGCAGATACAGCGCCACAGCAACCAGGCCGATGAGAATCGGCACTTCGAGGAGAGGCCCGATCACGGTTGCAAGAGCCTGTCCTGAGCCAATCCCGAACATGGAAATGGCAACGGCGATCGCGAGCTCGAAATCATTGCTGGCAGCAGTGAACGAAACGGCGGTCGCTTTTTCATATCCCACATTCATTTTCCAGGCTGTAAAAAAAGTGACGAACCACATGATAATGAAATAACAGGCCAGCGGGAGCGCAATGCGAAGAACATCGAGGGGGAGCTTAATAATGATTTCGCCTTTGAGCGAAAACATGACGATAATGGTGAATAACAGCGCCGCAAGGGTAATCGGGCTGATGCGGCGGAGAAAAACGGATTCATACCATGACCGGCCTTTCCAGCGGATAAGGCCATAGCGTGAAACAATCCCGGCAAAAAAGGGAATACCCAGATAGACGAACACGGTTTTAGCCGCATCGATGATGGACACACCGATCGCCGTTCCCGCGCCGAATCCGAGCAATCCAAGCAATACGGTGATGAACAGGAAGATATAGACTGCATACAGTAAAACCTGAAAAATCGCATTGAACGCCACCAGACCGACAGCAAGTTCACGGTCGCCTCCGGCCAGCTCATTCCATACGATGACCATTGCGATGCACCGTGCAAGCCCGACGAGAATAACCCCGACCATATATTCAGGATACCCGTGCAGGAATACCACCGCCAGGACAAACATCAGCACCGGGCCGACAATCCAGTTCTGGATCAGGGAAACAGCAAGGAGTTTTTTGTTTTGGAAAACCAGCCCCATTTTCTCATACCGTACTTTTGCCAAAGGAGGATACATCATGAGAATAAGCCCGACAGCAATGGGAATTGAAGTAGTTCCGATCTGCATACTGGTGATAAGACCGGTAATTCCCGGAAGGAAATACCCGATAGCGATTCCCGCTCCAATCGCCAGAAAAATCCACAGAGTCAGATAGCGGTTTACGAATGAAAGCTTTTTCTTTTCCTGCACAAAACCTCCCATACTTTACTGCTCCGTTATGTCTTTCAATCCTTCCGGAAGCTTTTCGATATATGCTTTTATCTCATCTCTGACCCGGCGATAATGGACAAGCGCTTCTTCCTCGGTCTTCGCGTCGATGGCAAGTTTGGGGGGATCATCGAAGCCGACATGGAGAACTTTAGCTTTTCCGGGAAAATAAGGGCAGTTCTCGTATGCATGGCCGCAGACAGTAATGACATAATCAAATGGGATATCAAGCAGCTCGTTTACATTCTTCGACTTATAACCGGAGATGTCCACACCGGCTTCTGCCATCACTTTTACGGCATTGGGATTCAAACCGTGTGTTTCAATCCCCGCGGAATACACATCAATAGTATCTCCCCAGAGGTGACGTGTCCAGCCCTCGGCCATCTGACTTCGGCAGGAGTTGCCAGTGCAGAGGAAGAGAATTTTATATCGGGGATTATTTACTCGTTCAATTGCTTCCAGAAGTATTTTTTTCTTACCCGTATCATTGATTGTCACTTCAGAAACCTTTTCTGTGGTCAGAATGTGTTAAAGAAATAGAAACCGACAACAATCAAAACGACACCGGCGGTAATCCTGATGACTGTGTCCGCTTCCTTAAACCGAAGGGCCGATTTCCCGAAAGAAACACCCAGCATGAGTGCGGTCAGCGGCAGGCTGAAACCGATGGCGTACGAGATCAGCAAGCCAAACATCCACAGGGTATAACCCTGCAAGACTGCTACTCCCAATATTATAAAAAATCCCGGATTGCACCCCAGCGAGCACACGCTGACCGCGCCGCCCAGGATAAGCCCGACAAAAACCGCTCCAAGCAGACCTCGTCTTGATGCATTTATCTTTTCACTCTGTATTCCTGGAATCTTGAAGGGAAGCAAATTCAGAGCGCCGAGGCCGACAAATATAGCGATGACTCCAGCGAAAATTTTCCAGTATTGTCCGAGAACGCTTTGCGCGACTTGCCCGATCAGCCCGGCGACACTCCCGAGAATAAGCAGAGCGATAATTGCGCCGATCATGAAAAAACCTGCGCCAAGCACGTT
>JBAYHX010000286.1:0-4610 GCA_041665965.1 Candidatus Latescibacterota bacterium | reverse complement strand
GTCGCCTGCCAGAAGGTATGGCGGTATTTTTCGTTTCGTAAATAGCCATAGCTCCTGACCGGAAGGATCAGTCCGGCCTTCTCAAGCTGGCGGATATGGCGGCCTATGCCGACGAGGCAGGAGTCTTTATTGGTTCCCCTGCTCTCAAAGGCGAGATTATAGATTGTGGCAAACTTGAGGTCGTAGATGGCCTTGAGCAACTTGCGTTTGGCGTCGGGATTTCGTGGCATATTATTTTATTATTATTGCGTGCTATCTTGTCCGCAAGGACAGCCCAGTCTCTCGTGAAAAGCGGGTTGTCTATTATTAGCGTTCTGAGAGAGTGGGCTGTCCTTTTTGCCGAAGGTAAAAGGACATAGATAGCACACTATGATAACGCCGTGTTAATCGGCGTTAATTATTAGAGGCGGAAGGAGCGAAACTATCGCGGGAAGTATCGGCGGGTAAGCGGATATATTATCAATATTATATATAATATATTATATCATATTTATAAAAAATGACAATCACGGCGATTGGATATTTTTAGTATAAAGAGGATTTTGATGAAAAATATTGTCAGAAAATCTTTAGCCATTCTTTAGCGGAAAAAAAGAAAACCACTTAAGCTAATTTGCCTAAGTGGTTGTTTTTATTATGGTGCCGAAGGGGGGAATCGAACCCCCATGACCTTGCGGTCGGCGGATTTTGAGTCCGCTGCGTCTACCTGTTCCACCACTTCGGCATTATTTTTCCTAATATGGCTGATTGAGAAAAAAAAATCAACACATTCCTGAAATCCCGGAGTGGGAAGCATCGGAGGGGGTGCGTCTGATTTTTGGTGTGGTGATGTAGCGGTGTTTCAGGAAGTAGTAGATGAGTCCGAACAGGTGGCTCAATGCAATACGGCTGAAGAAACTCTTGTGCGTGATGCGCTGCACATGGTGCAGAACCGTAAAATATGGATAGAATACGACTCGTTTTTTCATCTTCCAGATGCGGATGCAATAATCGACATCTTCCGGAGCATAGAATATCCGCTCATCAAGATACCCCACACTATCAAGGAGGTTCCGACGGAAAAACCAGCATGCGGAGATGGCATAATCGATATCGGTCGGCTGGGTGAACGGGAAATCCGTATAGTGATCTGTGTTCGGCAGCCGTAATTTGAAAATGATGGCGGGTATCCGGCTGAATTTGCCATAGGCTGAAGGGAATTTACGTACGGAATGCTGAGCGGTTCCATCGGTAAGGATCAACTTTGGCGCAAGAATACCGATGGAGTCGTCACCGCCGAGAATATCCGCCACATCTCGAATATTTCCCTCCAGAAGTACGGCATCGGAATCCATGACGCAAATGATATCCCCTGTGCATGTGCGAAGCGCCAGATTACGGCTGTGGGTGGTTCCCATATTCTTCGGCATCTGTATCAGATGGATGGGAATTGCTGCGGTATTACGATCGACGATGCTCACTGTGCTGTCAGAGGAGCCGTTATCCACCACTATGATCTCGTAGGGGATGTTCTGACTTCCGCAGATATGGGCGATGCTCTGAAGGCATGTTTCTATCGTTTGATCAGAATTCCAGGTCAAAATGACGAAAGAGATTTTTTTCATATATTCCGTGTCGCCGAATCCCGGCCGTCACAATGTGCTTTGTCTGCGAACAATATAGTAATATACAGTATACAAGACTCACAGGCCTTATACCAGTGTTTTTTCTTTTTAGTTCTGTCAAATATAACTATTTTACGTATAGATGGCCAGATGCGAACACGGGGAAGGCAATCCTGAAAGTGAAAGAGAACTAAAATATAACCGTTTCGGCCATGGATGGTTTGTCGGACACACAGCGGAGAAAAAGGAAAATGACCTGTAGAGAAAACATGATTGCGCTTTTACGGGGGGAACCGTACAATTCTGTCCCGATATGGCTCATGGGATTCGACAATGACGATTTAGCCCGCAAACTTAATCCGGGATTACGGTTTCCCGACAACCTTTACCATAATCCGGAAAAGTGTGATTACCCATGGGACAGCATTTCAGATGAAGAACGCGAGCGGACTCTCACCTATACCAGAGCCATTCATAAACCGGTGACAGTAGTGGGATGGGGCGCGAACATGGCTTTGGGTCATGGCGGCCCGGGGGAATTCCATTTTCATCTTTCAGAGGTTAAAGAAAACGAGCGGGTTCTGGTTTGTGAAACAGGAAGCAAACGTCTTATAAAGAAAAATCCCCATTTCTATCATGATTTCGATTTTCCCCTAAAAACGGCGGGAGAGGTTGACCGTCTGAAACTTCCTGATCCGCGGGATCCGGCGCGATACTGCGGGTTTGAAGAAGATGTGAAATTTTTCCGGGAAGCGGGGTATTTTACCGCCGCCAATCTCAATGGTTTCTTCAGCGGGCCTCACTATTATTGCATTGATTACCAGGAATTTCTGATGTCCACTCTCCTCGACCCGGTGAACACCAAAAAACTGATCGACCTAATCGGAGAATGGAATATATCGGCGGCTGATGAGCTTTTGGAACGTGGAGTAGACTGTCTTGTGCTTTGTGACGATCTCGGTTCGGCTGATAATCTTCTTATAAGCCCTGAACTCTATGAAAACTGGATACTCCCCTGGCATAAACGTCTCTGCGCTCTTGCCCATGATTACGGGGCATATGTCCATTTGCACAGCCACGGCAATATCTTGAAAATCCTTGACCTTGTGTGCGCCAGCGGAGTGGACATGCTCGATCCGTTCGATATCTGTGAATCCATGGATCTGGTAACATTCCTCGGGCAGAATACGAATACTGTCCCGGTGGGCGGCTGCCACAAGTTCTTTTTTTCCTGGGACCGTGACCGTCAGAATGAATATCTCACCTCACTTTTTTCCCGTGCGAACCGGGTCGGCAGTTGGATATTCATGGATACGGGAGGAATTCCGGAGACAATAAAAAAAGAGGATTATGATTTTGTCATAAACCGTCTGGGGGAGCTTTCAAAGAGATAACCGACAATGCTCATCGATTATTCATCTCGACAGGAAGCCTTTTGGAATTGACTTAACCCCGCAGGATGGTTATTTTATCCCTATTGATCGAAAGGTGCAAGGATGAAAGCGGTTCCAATTGGAAAGGGTATGTATCGGATAGTAGTGCGTTCAAAAGCGAAATGCGAACGCCTGTCCCTCATTCCCGAAGTTCAAACAGATGGAATACGTGTCATCTTTCCGGAGTGGTTATACAATAACGTTAAAAAAATTGTCAACCCTCCGGTGAAAAAGAAAAAAAAGCAGCCGCAGCAAACCAGCCTTTTCTGACATCTTCCTTCATTTTTCAAATTTGTGCAAGAATGCGCCAATAGCTCAGCTGGATAGAGCAACTGCCTTCTAAGCAGTAGGTCGCAGGTTCGAGTCCTGCTTGGCGCGCCATTAAAAACAATTAGTTACAAAAAACGCTGACACAAAAAGCAGTAGGTAAAAACCAAAAGTGTGTCAATTTGTGTCAGGATGCCTTCGATTTCTCATTCTCATCATACTTTCTATCTCCACGAATTCTCGGCATAATTGAAAGAACATTGGTAGCACTATCCGAATCGAATGATGCATATCGGTCCGTTGTGCTGCGGTTCCTGTGTCCCAAGAGCACCCTCAGGATATCAAGACTCACACCTTGATGATGTAGCCAAGTGGCAAACACGTGCCTGAGGTCGTGAAAACGGAAATTTTTCCCGTCAACATCCAGCCCGACTTTCTCTGTCGCTCTGTGGAAGGTCTGGTTGACCCAAGAATACCGAGTGTTAGTAATCGGGTTGATAAAAACGTAACCTGACTTACGGTTGCCGATTACCCTCTTCAGTACTTCAACAGCAGCGGACCCAAGCGGGAAAGTTTCTTTGCGACCACCTTTGATTATCATTTCAACTTCAGCCGTAGGCGAGATATCGTGGAAAAGAATCTGCTCAATCTTTATCCCAAGGATGTTTTCTTTTCTGAAGCCACTGTAGATAGCAAATTCAACCATACTGGAAACTGGCTCTGAGAGCGATTTAATCAGCTGATATGCTTGTTCAACAGTGAGCTTCACATTCCGTTTCTCTCCCTCATTGAAAAGACGTAGTCCTTGCAAAGGATTCCGATCGAGCATATCCCACTCCGTGGCCCGTGAAAGCATACATTTCAGAAAAGCGGCCTCGCGATTCACCGTTGCATTTGTGATACCGTCCTGCCTAACTCTCGCTCGCATGTAATCGAGAACAATTCCTTTAGTTAAGGCGGTTATCTCACAGTCAATAATGCCAATGCATCGAGAGAGATTTTTAAAGCTGTTCTTATAGCTTTTCTGCATGCTCTTGCTCTGTGATGTGCCATGACGTTCCAAGAAAGTCGGATAAAGGCGGCGAAGAGTCATTGGAGTTGCCTTTTCTTTTTCCCTTTGCTTCTCTTCTTCCTGAGCCTTCTTGATCTCCGCCTCCGGGTCCTTTCCTTCAAGTAGCCAGTCAGAGTACTTTATAGCCCGTCGTTGAGCCAAGTCTCGATCACTTCCTACGGTAATTCTTCTCCTTTCTCCGAGAGGGTTATAATAGTACAGTTGATAATTCTTACCGCGTTTTTGTATTTTTAC
>JBAYHX010000285.1:0-4643 GCA_041665965.1 Candidatus Latescibacterota bacterium | reverse complement strand
CGAGTTTCAGGATGTCTTTTGTTTTCAGGATTTTCAGCGCTGAAGCATTTATAGAACTCATATCCAATCTGCCTATTTTGGTACGGGTAATCAAAACATCGAGGAGTGATGAATTTTTATCAATATCATCCGGTAAAATCACCATGTCATTTCCTGCAATGTATGATTGAACCAAAATGTCAGCCTGGATGCTTAGCGGAGTATCAGGATTAGTGTCAAAAGCAATTTTTCGAACCACAATGCCTTTGAACCCGAATTGTTTCATGAGGTAATTTTTGATAGGAAACAGGGCAAGTTCACTTTCGCCGCCGAGTGAGAAGGTATTTCCCATGATGGATAATACTCCGGCAGAGACGCCTGCTTTAAAAGGGGCGAATGAAACAGTATCAGTTTCTTCCATTTGTCTGTCTGGCCCCGGGAAATACTTCAGGCATGCGGCAACACCTGACTCCTGAGAGCCCTGGATATACTTTGCGGAGAATTGGGATACATCATTCGAGTTGCTCCCGAAACAACTGATACTAAAAGCTATGGGATCTGAATTTTTGACTATATTGCCGGCAGGCGCAAAAATCCAGTTGATTCCCTGAACCTTTGCTTCGAGACCGGTTATTTTTCCTTCACGATAGGCCATTTCGGGTGATCCGGTTGCGCCAAGGGCCATGGGAAAGGGAAAGCGGGTGGCTTTCTTGTCCCATAGCCAGCTCCCGCTTTCAAAATCAGCTGCAAAAAGAATCGGTATTTGAGAAAATCCCTGAATACTCCTTATCACTTCACGAAGTTTCCCCGCATTAAATTCCAATACCAGTTTTGGATTCCAGTATTCCATATCGGAAGAAAAATACACAGCGCCAGGCTCGATTTTACGGATAATATTATGAACTTTTTCCCGGTAATCCAAAAGGAGAAAATATCTGATTGGATCGACCGAAAGGCAGATGCTTTGTCCAAGTTTTTGAGTGTCGTTCATCCTCGGGAAAACAGTGCCGGCCCATGTTGAAACAGGCGCGTTTTCATTTTTATCAGAGTTGCAGCCGTTAGTTAGCAGAAGGAAAAGAATAAAGAGTGTATAAGTTTTAAAAAGTATTCTAAAATAATTGGTCATGCCCGTTCCTTTTTGGAAAGATCTAAGTAAATGAATGTAAAAAACAACCCGCCAAATGCAATATAAATAAAACCGTGTATTGCCGGTCCCAATATCAATTTTCCGATTCCAAACAGGAAAAACCAAACACTAAGCGTACCTAAAATCCAGTTTAAGAAGTCAAGGCCTATATGTGCTTTTGGATGAATCAACTCCTCTTTCGGGATAAGGTCTGATATTCGTTTCCATAGTCTGCCGCCAGGCTGCACTCGTCGATAGAAAGTTTTCAGATGCTCATCAGGTACAGGTTTGGTAAGAAGCGTAACGGTTACCCATGCAGTAGTCGAAATGATTGTGGTAACAAGCATGAGAATGGTGAATCCACGGTTCGTATCTGTATTGAATCCCATGAGCATAAGCACTGCCGAAGTAACGAGCGATGCAGCCATGGCAGTAACTTCACTCCAAGCATTAATCCTCCACCAGAACCATCGCAGAATATAAACCAATCCGGTTCCGGCGCCGATGGTCATGATAAATTTGAATGCCCCGACCACAGTGGTCATCATGGAAGTAATGAGCGCTGAAACGACAAGCAGGAGCACTGTGGTGATTCGGGATACCATTACATAATGTTTTTCACTGGCGGTTTTATTTAAAAATCTCATGTAAAAATCGTTGACAATATAAGAGCTGCCGACATTTAAATTAGTTGAAATCGTAGACATGAAAGCTGCCGCAAAAGACGCTATAAGAATTCCTCTGTACTGCGGTGGAAGATGGGCAATCATGACCGATATATAACCGCCTTCAGCATCTGTTGCATTTGGGTAGAGAATTATAGAGACAAGCGCTACTAGTATCCATGGCCAGGGGCGGAGGGAATAATGAGCGATATTGAACCAGAGAGCCGCGAGGAAAGAATTTTTTTCGTCCTTTGCGGCAAACATACGTTGAGCGATGAATCCGCCTCCGCCCGGTTCGGCGCCCGGATACCATGCAGCCCACCAGATAACTCCGATGTAAACGAAAATTGTTGAAAGCGGAAGCCAGGAACCGTCAAGTTTGGGAAAGAAATTCAGTACATCCGCGCCAAGAGGTGATGCAGCCGCTACCTGAACTTTCATCGCTTCTATACCTCCGACCGCGTGTACTGCCCAGAATGCAAGGATAATCGATCCGGCCATGGCAATGATAAACTGGAAAAAATCCGTGACAACTACTCCCCAAAGGCCGCTGAAGGCAGAATACATAACGGTAACCAGCAAACAAATGGCGATTGCGGTCCACTTGTCAATTCCCATAGTCATGGAAATAATTTTCGCCATTGCCAGGGTCACCCATCCCATTGTGATACAGGTGATGGGAAGTGCAAGGTAAAGCGCGCGGAATCCCCGGAGAAAAGCCGCCGGTTTTCCAGAATAGCGGAGTTCTATAAATTCTACATCAGTGATAACCTCGGCGCGTCTCCATAGTTTGGCATAGAAAAAAACAGTCAGAATTCCGGAAAGAGCCATATTCCACCAGAGCCAGTTTCCTGATATTCCATCACGGGCGACCATACCGGTTACTGCCAGCGGAGTATCAGCTGCAAAAGTCGTGGCGACCATGCTAGTACCAACCAGCCACCACGGAAGGCTTCTTCCAGAAACGAAAAAGCTCTTTACCGAAGTGCCTGCTTTACGTGAGTAAAGCAAGCCTACCACAAGAGAGGCAACAAAGTAGAGAGCAATAAAAAGCCAGTCTATCCAGTTTAATATCATGGGAATTCCCCCTGAGCTTATTGTAGTAATATAGTGGTTCAAAATACGGGTTTTAAATGATGTTTGTCAATACCAGTTTTCGTTTGTTAAAACAAAAGAACAATGCTTTGTCTATGATAACTTAATTCGTTTTTTTAAAATATCTTCAAAAAAAGATAAATATCATAACAAGGGTTGCATTTATGCTTTTTGCCATTTACCTTATCAAAACTAATTTGCTTAATTAGGTATGGGAATATAAAATTGGAGGAAATTTTAAAATGTCCGCATCATCGCACGTAATGACTCCTGAACAAGCCCTTAAGCTTCTCAAAGAAGGTAATATCAGATTCGTTTCGGACAAGCCTGAGCACCCTCATTACGGTATCTGTCGCAGCTTTGAAGTTGCAGGAGGCCAGCATCCGTTTGCGGCGGTAGTTACCTGTTCCGATTCCAGGGTACCTCCGGAAATCATTTTTGATCGTGGGATAGGGGATCTGTTTGTGGTTCGGGTCGGCGGCAATGTTCTGGAACCGGCGGGCCTGGGTAGTCTTGTGTATGCTGTACGCCATTTGGGTTGTTCTCTCATTGTGGTTATGGGACATGAAAACTGCGGAGCAGTAAAAACTTCACTTGCTGCAGATACTGAACTAATCCGTGAACCGGTAACAGTGATAAGGTTAGCTGAAATAATCCGTGAAAATATCCCCGAAACTATATCGAACCGATCAAAGATCGTGGATGTAATAGCATCGGCAGTGAAAGAAAATACGAATGCGGTTGCGCGACAGATTGAAACTGAGCCGTTTCTGGAACAGAAGGCAGGAGAAGGAACAATCGTGCTGACAAAAGCATATTATTGTTTATCAACAGGGGTTGTATTCTGGCTATGAGAAAATCGATGGTATGTTATAAGAGGATATTAATTGTAACTTAAAGTATATAAAAACATATGATCATCCATTACTTTACCAGCTATAACTGGAATAATTGAGCAATGGTAAAATTATAACCGGCTCCCGTTGCATATCTCCTTGTATCGTATTTAAAAAAAAAGTATATTAATGTGTCAAAAATACACGCAAATTTGCAAAGGATAATCAATAAATGGAAGAAATGAAAAATAAAGCATCGGGACCAGAAGTGGTTCGAGGTTTACAGGATGTAGTCGCCGCAGAAACCGACATTTCATTCGTGGATGGAGTGAACGGCGATCTCTATTATAAAGGATATAATATTCATGATATTGCCGATACAACTACTTACATGGAAGTAGCGTACCTTATTTTAAATGGTGATTTCCCTTCTCAGAGCCAGCTTAGTCAGTTTCGCATAGAAACCGTTTCGGAAATGCGTCTGCCAACCCAGCTTATCGAAATGATGGAAATCATGCCTCCCTCCAGTCATCCCATGGATGTTTTGAGGACCACCGTATCGGCGCTTTCTTATTTTGATCCTGATTCTGTCGATAATTCGGAATCCGCAAATCGTCGCAAGGCGATACGTTTGATAGCGCAGATTCCGACAATCGTTGCTCACTTATATCGCATCCGCCATACTAAAAATCTTCTATCACCCGATCCTCACAGCAGCATGGCGGCAAACATTCTCTATATGTTTCACGGACGAATTCCCAGTGATGCTCATGTGAGAGCAATGGATCAACTCCTCCTCCTTCATGCAGACCATGGGCTGAATGCATCCACTTTCGCTGCGAGAGTTACCGCATCCACCAAAGCGAATATGCATGCTGCCGTTACCTCCGCAATAGGGACTCTCAATGGTCCCCTGCATGGCGGTGCTAACGAGCGGGTAAT
>JBAYHX010000284.1:0-4644 GCA_041665965.1 Candidatus Latescibacterota bacterium | reverse complement strand
TCTACTTCGAATCCAAACACGGCAAGCGCTATCTGGCAGACAACCTGCGCTGGAATTTCGAAGCTCCCGCGGGGGGGTTCAAGCCCGGTGTCGATTTCTCCGCGCCCACCTGCGCGGTATGCCATCTTTCCGGTATGGGGACAGTCCCCGGCTCTCACGATGTAGGCGAACGTCTCAAATGGGAATCCCAGGCGCCGCTCACGATTCTCAATAAGGATCATGAGGGCGAAAGCGAGCGGAAGAAAATGCTCGCGGTGTGTTCCCAGTGCCATTCTCCGAGATGGGCCGGGAATTACTTTGCCCGCTACGATCTGGCAATCGAGAATTACAACGACATCTATTTCAAACCCGCCAAAGCGATCATGGACGACCTCTACGCGAATAATATCCTGACCCGGTGGCCGGTTTTCGACGAGGAAATCGAATGGGTGTACTACGAGTACTGGCATCATGAAGGCCGTCGCGCACGGATGGGTTCTGCCATGATGGGACCGGATTTTTCCTGGTGGCACGGTTTCTATGATCTTAAGAAAAACTACCGCACGCTGATTACCCTTGCCGAGGAAGCCCGTAAGAAAGGGAACGGTTCCCCGATCGCTGTCCCCGGGTCGGGAGGGAAAAATCTGACCGCCGATCCGGTGGAAACCGCGCCCAAGAAGTAAAAACGAGGATGAGCAATGAGCGTTGCCGGAACGAAAAAGAACAGCGGTCTCACTGAGTGAGCCATTTGTATCTCTCGATATAAGAAACAGCCCCCTTCCTGTCCTTCGGACATCCTTCCCCCGGATGGGGGCAGGATGCATCTTTATCGTGCCTGCAAAGCAGCAAAGACTGGGAAATATGACTTCCTTTGTCTCTGAAACGGGAAACGGGACAGAGGGTAAGGGGGTTTCAGTAAAAACTTTTCCGTTTTCAATTTTAAAATGACTTTTACAATTGGCTCAATAGTGTACCGCCACTTCGATAAAGGGAAAAAATGATCATGAGAACTCTTCTTGCGGCGCTGCTTCTTTTCAGCGGAATGGCTTTCACCGTAGCGGCTCAAACAGTCGCCCCGGCCAAAAACCCGGGTTTGGATAAGACGGATCAGGCAATGAGTACCGCACGACGCTGGACGGCTGCAAAATTTCTCGACAAGACAGACAGTAAACCCTTTGCCGCCCAGATGATTGTCAACCTGAAATCGGGCACGATTCAAAAAAACCAAAGGCGGGACAGAACTTTTCTCATCGGCGACCGGCAGTACAAAAATGGCATTTTTATGCCCTCCCCGGGTGAGATCATTGTCCGATTACCCGAACCGGGCGTGACGTTCGAGGCAGTTGTCGGAGTAGACAGCAACGATCTGGGGTATTACTCCAATGCAGGCCGGGGGAATGTCATCGCATCGGTGGAAGAGGACGAAAAGGAGCTGTTCCGGTCCGGCGTTCTGCATGAAGGATTGCCGGGCGCGCCGGTAAAACTCAATCTCGACGGCGCAAACGAATTCCGTCTGAAACTGACAGCAACCGGCGAGCGCTCCCGAACCTATCAGACGGAATGGGATCAGGCCGACTGGGCGGAGGCAAAAATTACTCTGGCCGGCGGGAAAACTCTCCGGCTTTCCGATATCCCTGTGGGGCCGCTGCCGGGGTTGTTTTCCAAAGAGCCGCCGTTCTCGTTCCGATACGGGGACAAACGGTCGAGCGAGCTTTTGGCCTCCTGGCCGGTAAGCCGCACGGAACGTCAAATCGACAGCCACCGCACGGAATATACCTCGATTTACCGTGATAGCGAAACCAAACTCGAACTGCGGGTTATAGCAGTCGCTTACGATGATTTTCCCGTTGTCGAGTGGACGCTCTTTTTCAAGAACAATGGCGACCGGCCGTCACCGGTCATTGAAAAAATACAGGCGCTCGATGCATCGTTCGAACGGACGAAGGATGCGGAATTTCTGCTCCATCATTCAAAAGGAAGCCCCAATTCGCCGACCGACTATCAGCCGCTCGAAACATCCCTCGATCCGAAAACGGAAACGCATTTCGGCGCCAGAGGCGGACGGCCGACCGACACCGACCTCTGTTATTTCAACCTTGAGTGGAAATCGAACGGCCTTGTCATTGCGCTCGGCTGGCCCGGACAATGGGCCGCACAATTTTCGCGGGATGACAGCACCGGGGTTCACATTGCCGCAGGCCAGGAGCTGACCCATTTCCGTCTGCTGCCGGGCGAGGAGGTGCGTTCCCCTCTTGTTGCGCTGATGTTCTGGGAAGGCGACCGGATCGGCGCGCAGAACACCTGGCGGCGATGGATGATCGCTCATAACATGCCGAGACCCGGAGGGAAGCTGCCCCCCCAGCAACTGGCCGGGGGCAGCATGCGTCACACGATCGAGATGCAGGACGCCACCGAAGAGAACCAGCTCAAGTTCCTCAACCGTGACCTCGATGCGGGAATAAAGCTTGACTACTGGTGGATGGACGCGGGCTGGTATCCGTTCAAAAAAGGCTGGTGGGAACCCGGGACATGGGATCCCGATCCGAATCGGTTACCGCGGGGATTTACACCGATTTCCGAGGCTGCCCACGCGAGAGGGGTGAAAACCATCGTATGGTTCGAACCGGAGCGGGTTACCCCCGGTTCATGGCTTTACGAAAATCACCCGGAATGGCTGCTTGGGAGCGACGGAGGAAACAAACTGCTCTATCTGGGCAATCCGCAGGCCTGGCAATGGCTTGTCGACCATGTGAGCAGTCTGATAAGAAAGCAGGGAATCGATCTCTACCGTCAGGATTTCAATTTTGAACCACTCCTTCTCTGGCGGTCCAATGATGCGGAGGACAGGCAGGGAATAACGGAAATAAAGCATGTGACCGGATATCTGGCTTACTGGGACGAGCTGCAGCGCCGTTTCCCGAAACTTTTGATCGACACATGCGCATCCGGCGGGAGAAGAAACGACCTCGAAACGCTGCGGCGGGCAGTTCCCCTGTGGAGAAGCGATTATGCCTATGAGCCGGCGGCAATGCAGCAACTCACCTATGGCATCGCTCTCTGGATCCCTTTTTTCGGAACTGCGTTCAACTCGCTCGATCCCTATATCTTCCGCAGCCAGATGACACCTTCGTCAGTGATCGGCCTTGCGCCGGACCGTTACGAAAACGGCTACGAGCGTCTTCGCGGTCTTTTGGCCGCCCGGCATCAGGCAGTCGATTATTACTACGGGGACTATTACCCTCTCACCCCGTATTCGACCGGCAGCGCCGATTGGATGGCCTGGCAGTACAACCGTCCCGAAAAGGGAGACGGCATGGTGCAGGCGTTCAGACGTCCGGAGAGTTCTTTCACGAGCGCGCGCTACAGGCTCCGCGGCCTTGAGGAGTCTGCCCGCTATCGGGTAGTCGATCTCGATTCATCCGGCAGTAACGTGTACTCCGGCAGGATGCTGATGGAGCAGGGGCTGCCTGTTTCCATCGATAGCAGACCGGGGGCGGTAATCATCACGTACGCGAAAATAACGACGAAGAAATAAAAAGAAGCTGTTTGGACAGGATTAACAAGATTGACAGGATTAACGATAAGGAAGAAATGAAATCTGAAGGCTGAAATCTGAAAACGAAGTGCATCTTTCTGAAAACGAAGTGCATCTTTCTGAAAACGCAGTGCATCTTTTTGAAAACGCAGTGCATCTTTTTAAAAACGCAGCGCATCTTTTTAAATGTGAAGGATGAATCGGTCAGAGCGAACAAGAGGTTGGGATTTAATAGGTCTGTTAAAAAGTCTCGATTTTCTTTTCCGCTGGAAACTCACCCCCTTACCCCCTCTCTATCCTATAGAGGGGGAACCATAAGGCTCGCAATGAGTTGTCTCCTCTCTAAGCACCCCACCTTTTGCTTCTCAAAAGTCGGGGACCCCGCAAACACGAGAGGAGACCAAGAGGTGAGTTTAGAAGAAGCGGGAATTTCACTCAATAATGTGTTTTTCACACGACTTTTAAATTTTGTAAAATCTTGTTAATCATGTCCAGTAGTATTAAAAGAGCGGGAAAAGGAAATGCCCTTCCCATATTCTGTGGAAGGGCATTTTCATGTATGAATAGAGAGTAATTCAGGGATTTACTTTTTTTCTTCAGCGGGGGCCTGAGCCGGAGCGGCTTCAGCGGCGGGAGCTTCGGCCGGCTTTGAAGTAATAACCGCGATGGCGTTGGATTCGACAAGCTGCTTACCGCCATAGAGGGCGACGACATCGACGAAGGTCATGGCATGGAGGCCCTTCGGAAAATATTCGCGGACGAGTTTTGCAGCGGCGTCGTTGTATGCGCCGGCCTTCATGGTTTTATCGCGGCTGACAGGGGCGACAAAGTTCTGAAGGAAGACAACGTCATCCATGGTGGCGCCGTAGTGAGCGAGAACGGCTTTGATGTTTTCGAGGGTGGCCTTGTACTGCTGTTCGAAATTGCCCATCATGAACTCGGGCATGCCTTTATCGTCTACTTTCTGTCCGTGGGCGAGCTGACCTGCGACATAAATGACATTGCCGACCTTGGTTCCCTGAGAGTACGACCATTCCTTTTCCCATGCGACGCCGAATCCGAATTTTTCCGGAGCGGGAGTCTGGTTCATAACTTTCATAGCTTCGTCGCGGGCGATTTCGCGGGCTTTG
>JBAYHX010000283.1:0-4658 GCA_041665965.1 Candidatus Latescibacterota bacterium | reverse complement strand
CGCAATCGATAGATATTGATGGTGATGGTAAACCCGACAGCATTGTGTTCGAAGGGAAACGCGGCGGAGATATATTCACCGTGACCGTGAACGGTGTTCGCTATGACGGAAATGGAGATTATATTAGAGGAACCTATGCCATTGTCGATATCGACTCGACCGACGGCTTGCGTGAAATCGCTATTCCGGAATCGGGTCCGAGCGATGATTACGCAACAACATTTCTGATATATAGTCAGGGGAAAATTAAAAAAATCGGAAAAATTCCCGGAACATATTATCTGAAAACAGACGGCACAGGCATTATTCAAACCATGGTTCGGGGCGAAATTCTGCATACATGGTTTTTCCCTGCGGCATTTGTCCTTGACGAAAACCATACTCCACGAATGGTCGAACAACCGCTTTACCTGATGAAAGTGCCCAAAATGGGTTTTTCTGGATTCACTATAGGAGCGGAATGCACTGCCAAGTCGAATTTCCCGCTTCAGGCATCTCCAACCGATTCGAGAATCATTGCAACGCTGACTCCCGGTAAAAAGTTCACCGTTGTGGCCTCGGACAATAAAAAGTGGTGTATTGTGCAGACAAGCTTTGGGATATTGGGATGGTTTGAGGTGGTCCGATATAACATCGTGCTTCCTCTCCGCGTTGAAGCAGAACTACTAATGGACGGCTTGTGCCAAGCAGATTGATGGAAAATATTTTCGGGAACGGAGACGGTAATTAGTGGACCGGTCATCACCAGTATAAACAGGGGTATTGTTTTGTCTGACTTTCAAAATAACACGCAAATCCTCATATATCAGACCGAGGACGGGAAAACCCGTCTCGATGTGCGTCTGGAAGATGAGACGGTATGGCTTTCACAGAAGATGCTGGCAGAACTGTTCCATACAACCAAGCAGAACATCAGTCTGCATATTCAGAATGTGTTTGATGAAGGTGAACTGACTCCGGGAGCAACTGTCAAGGAATACTTGACAGTTCAGACCGAAGGTTCCCGTCAGGTTTCCCGTAAAGTCGATTTCTATAACCTCGATATGATTATTTCCGTGGGTTATCGGGTCAAATCATTAGTAGCCACCCGGTTCCGTCAATGGGCAACTCAGCGGTTACGGGAGTACATCGTAAAAGGATTTGTCATGGACGATGAGCGCCTGAAACAGGGCGCGAATATCGGCTCCGACTATTTCGACGAAATGCTGGAGCGTATCCGCGACATCCGTTCAAGCGAGAAACGGTTCTATCAGAAAATCCGCGATATCTACAAACTGGCAGCTGACTATGACCCGAAAGCAGAGGAAACACTGGAATTCTTCGGTGTCGTGCAGAACAAACTCCACTTCGCCATATCGGGAAAAACCGCGGCGGAGCTTATCGCCGAGCGGGCGGACGCTTCAAAGCCAAATATGGGGCTTACTGCATGGAAAGGGTCAAAAGTCAGGCGCGGCGATGTAATCATAGCGAAAAATTATCTAAACCACGGAGAAATAGAGCATCTCAACCGTATTGTGACTATGTACCTTGACTACGCCGAAGATCAGGCGAAAAGACGCCGCCAGATATTTATGCGCGACTGGCGGGAAAAACTGGACACTTTCCTAAAGTTCAATGAGCGGGAGATCCTTGAGAACGCCGGCAAGGTAGCACGGGAAGTTGCCGAGAAACTTGCGCTGGAACAATACGAAGTCTTCAATGCACATCGGTTACACATCGAAGCGGAAGCAGAGGCTTTAGCTGATGATGAGGAATTGAAACTGATTGAGGAAACCGAGAAAAAACTCCCGAAAAACAAATAAAAGGTAAATACAATGAAAAATATTTCCTCAATTCTCCTTCTTCTCTTATTGGCCGGCGCTGCAGTTGTAAACGCTCAGCAGCGGATAGATACGAAGTCTTCCGGGTATGTGACTTCGGCGAAAGTCTTCGTTGATCTTCTGGCAAAAAAAGATTTTAAAAGCGCTGTGGGGTATTATGACGCCACGATGAAAACAGCATTGCCGGAAGACAAGCTTGGTGAGGCATGGGCATCTCTCATTAAACAGGCGGGAGCGCTCAAACGTCAGACAGGAACGAGGACAGAGGAAAGCGGCGGATACACGGTGGTGTTTGTTACGTGCGAATTCGAAAAAACTTCTCTTGATATCAAGGTGGTTTTCAATCAGGCAAAGCAGATCGCCGGTCTTTTCTTTGTTCCGGCAAACACCTCTGGAGAATATTCATCGCCGGGTTATGTGAAAAAAGGGACTTTCAGTGAAAGAGGGGTGACTGTCGGCCCAGGAGAATGGGCGCTTCCGGGCACTTTGACTGTACCGAAAAGGCCGGGCTCATATCCTGTTGTTGTGCTCGTTCAGGGTTCGGGACCGAACGACCGTGATGAAACAATCGGCCCCAATAAACCGTTCCGCGATCTGGCGTGGGGATTGGCTTCACAGGGAATCGCTGTCCTCCGCTATGAGAAGAGAACCAAACACTATGCTTCCAAAATCCAGCAGGCAAAAGGTCAGTTTACTGTCAAGGAAGAAACCATTGACGATGTACTTGCCGCTGTCGCCCTGATGCGAGAGACAGAAGGAATAGACTCAAAAAAAATCTTTGTTCTCGGCCATAGCCTCGGCGGGATGCTCATTCCCCGTATTGGCTCACGTGATAATGGAATCGCCGGATTTATTGTCCTTGCCGGCTGGGGGGCAGCAAAGCCGTTCGAGGATGCTTTCATTGACCAGATGACCTATATATACTCTCTTGAAGAGAAAATCTCCGATGAGGAGAAAAAGAATTTTGAAGAGATAAAACAGGTGGTAACAAAGATCAAGAATTTGAAACCGTCAGATGCCTCTTCTCCCGTTAATCTCCTGGGAGCGCCGGCTTCCTACTGGCTCGATTTGAAAGGATACAATCCTCCCGAAGACGCAAAAAAATTGCAGCAACCGGTGCTGATTCTTCAGGGGGAACGGGATTATCAGGTGACGATGGTCGATTTCCAGAAATGGAAAGATGCCCTGGCTTCAAAACGGAATGTCACCTTCAAATCGTATCCGAACTTGAATCACCTTTTCATCGAGGGAAACGGCAAAAGCACACCTTCGGAATATGCTCAACAGGGACATGTTTCTGCGGATGTGATACATGATGTAGCAGTCTGGATAAAGAAATGACGGGACACCTGAAAATATTTCAGTCGGGGCTGTGATATGGAAAACAAAATTCTCATCGCCTATGCCAGCAGGTACGGCTCGACAAAGGAAGTTGCAGATGAAATCGGGAAAGTTTTTTCCCATGCGGGAGCTGAAGTTGAACTCGCCGCCATGCACATGGTGAAAAATTTTGGCCGGTATACACTGGTCGTGCTCGGCACATCGATTCAGATGGGAAAGCCGCTGAAAGAAGCTGTCACTTTTGTCAGGAAGTATCACGATGAGCTGAGAAAAACTCCGGTCGCGCTTTTTTCTGTCGGCCTGCAGATGAAAGAGGATACCGAAGAGAACCGGACAAAGGCAAAAGGATTCCTTACTCCCCTGCTCGATATCATCGGCAAACCGGTCAGCGTCGGACTTTTCGGAGGAAGAATAGACCATAAAAAGTTCGGGTTATTGCTGCGCTTTTTTGCAAAAAGGGAAAAGACAGGAATGCTGGGCGAAGGCGACTGGCAGAACTGGGAAGAGATACGAAAATGGGCGGAATTCCTGATAAAACAATAGATAATGACAGCATTTCCATATAAAAAGGTCGGGAAAGTAAACGTTAAAAACCCTACTTCAATCCGAAGGTTTGGCTATGACTAAGAGAGAAGTGATTCGCGCCGTTTTGGAAGGAAAACGTCCGCCTTATGTTCCCTGGTCGTTCTCTTTCACCCTTGAAGCGAGGGAAAAGCTTATCGCCCACTACGGTCATGATGATATCATTACCGCTACTGAAAGCCATATACCCTGGCTCGGAGACAACAACCTTTTCTTTGATGATATCGGCGATGATTGTGTGCGGGATCCGTTTGGAGTAGTATGGGACAGAAGCGTTGACAAGGATATTGGAATAGTAAAGCGTTATGTTCTCTCAGAACCGACCCTGAAAGGATTTTCTTTGCCCGATCCGCATAATCCACGGTTTTTTACAACCATTCAGGAATCCATCGCCCGCTGGGAAGACCGTTTCCGTGTCTATGCGATAGGATTTTCACTGTTCGAGAGGGCATGGACGCTCCGAGGAATGGAGAACCTTCTCATGGATTTCCATGATAATCCCGCGTTCGTCCGTGAGCTTCTGGAGACCATAGCCGACTATAACATCGAACAAATCCACGAAGCTCTGAACTATGACATCGATGCCATATACTTCGGGGATGACTGGGGACAGCAGCACGGTTTACTCATGGGCCCTATTCTCTGGCGGGAGTTTATCCGCCCCGTCCTCGCCCGTATGTATGGCGAGGTCCGCAGGGCCGGGAAATTCGTGATCATCCATTCCTGCGGGGATGTAGATGAACTTTTCGATGATCTGATCGATATAGGGCTTTCCTGTTTCAACCCGTTCCAGCCGGAGGTTATGGATGTTGCGGAGATCATTCAAAGGTATCGCGGACGGCTTTCCTTTTTTGGCGGAGTCTCCACCCAGCGGACACTCCCCTATGGTTCCCCGGAGGATGTGCGGAAGGAAGT
>JBAYHX010000282.1:0-4659 GCA_041665965.1 Candidatus Latescibacterota bacterium | reverse complement strand
CTGCTCCTCGATAACACTCATCTTATTGATATTATTGGTGTATCGTTCAATTCTTATCTCAAAGTAAAACAGAAAGAGCTTCAACTCTCTTTATTTTAGCAAATTTTAACCGGACAGTTATGTCTTTTATTAAGATTTAAAAAGCAAAAAGGCTCCGAAAAAGGAGCCTTTTTTATAATCATGTCCGCTTCGCTTATTTTGTTATAAGAGCATTTGCGATGTCGACTGCGGTAGCAGCATCCGGTGAATAGCCGTCTGCGCCTATTTCATCCGAATACGCCTGAGTTAACGGCGCTCCACCAACAAGGATTTTTACCTTATCTCTCAAACCCGCAGCTTTCACCGCATCGATTGTGATTTTCATGGATGGCATGGTCGTCGTCAAAAGAGCGCTCAATCCAACTACCTGGGCTCCGTCCTTGATAGCCTGAACAAATTTTTCCGGAGATACATCCACACCCAGATCCATAATCTGATATCCGGCGCCTTCCATCATCATCATGACCAGATTTTTTCCGATGTCATGAAGGTCGCCTTTCACTGTTCCGATCGCAAATACAGCTTTCGGTTTTACACCTGATGCGGCAAGGAGGGGTTTAAGTTGATCCATACCTGCATGCATGGCGCGAGCGGCGATTAAAACCTCGGGAACATAAATTTCGTTCTTTTTGAAACGTTCACCCACTACTGACATGCCCGCTATCAAACCCTTTGTGAGGATTTCCCCGGGTTTTAAACCTTCAGCAACAGCGGCACTAACCAGTTCTTTAACCTTCGGTGCCTGGCCCTTGATGAGAGCATCGGCAATCGCCTGTAAATCAGCCATTCCCACCTCCTGGAGGACATAGTATTGGTACGCCCACAAGGAATCGAACCTTGAACCAACAGATTAAGAGTCTGCTGCTCTACCAATTGAGCTATGGGCGCCCTAAAAATACGTCATATTATGGTGGCACCCCCCAGAATTGAACTGGGGACACATGGATTTTCAGTCCACTGCTCTACCTGCTGAGCTAGGGTGCCACTGAACCTTCTTACAAAGGTGTTATTATACTGTATCGGAATAGGGTTCGCAAGTTTTTTTTAGAATTGCTTTTGTATTTCATCATTCATTTTGTTTTCTCTTGACAGTTACCCGCACAAAGCTTTTATTGTAGCTTATTAAAGGGGTCTGTTTATTGACCGCTGTTTTTTTAACCTCTCGCCTTTTTAAAAATCTCTCTCAATCTTTTTCCTATCTGTCATAGTATATATGGACTTATTTGAGAAAAACATATTCTGGGACCGTTTACTTAAGGGTATCGAAGAACGAGTAAATGTGCAGAGTTTTACAACCTGGTTTAAACCCCTGGTTTTAAAAGAACTCACAAAAGATACGCTTGTCATCTCCGTTCCTCAGCCTTACTTTTCAAGCTGGCTTGAGGAACATTATCTTCCTTTGATCACTTCTGTCAGCCGATCGATTCTCGGATATGATATCGCTATTCTTTTTTCCTTCTCCGATTCTCTAGAGGACAAGGAATCTCCTCCTCAAACATTTCCGGAAGAAAATAACCCTCGTGAAGCAACGTACCGTTCTGCGTTAAAAAACGATACTGCTTTTCTTGACCAGTTGAATCTCAACTCCCGGTTTACGTTCGATACGTTTGTCGTCGGTCATTCCAATCAATTCGCTTATGCCGCTGCGAAAGCTGTTGCCGAGGCTCCGGGTAACACAGCATTTAATCCTCTGGTCATGTATGGGGGTGTAGGTTTGGGTAAAACTCACATTCTCCAGGCTATCGCCCATCATTACCTGAATTCGGTCAAGGCTCAAAAGGGTATGAATCGGGTGATATATGTTTCAAGTGAAAAATTCACCATGGACTTCATTCTTTCCATTCAGAACAAACTCGCTTCTCAGTACTCAAAATATTATCGGACAGCAAATCTTCTTTTGATCGATGATATCCAGTTTTTTAATAATAAAGAACGAACGCAGGAAGAATTTTTCCACATTTTCAACGATCTTCATCAAAAAGGCAAACAGATCGTCCTTACCATGGACTGCCCTCCCGCTCAGTTGAAAGGTCTTGCCGACCGTTTAATCAACAGATTCCAGTGGGGTCTTGTTACTGATATTCAACCCCCCGACTTCGAAACCAGAATTGCCATCCTTCAAAAAAAAGCTTTGAACGACGGCGTTAATCTTGATCCCTCCATAGCGGAATATATCGCTGAACATATAACATCAAACATTCGTGAGCTTGAAGGTTCCCTGATTCGTCTTCTGGCATACTCGTCTCTCCACGGTCAGGACCTGTCTCTTGATATGGCAGTCACTATCCTTGGAGATACGATCCGTAAACCCTCAAAACTTATTACCATCGAATATATCCAGAAAATGGTCTCGGAACATTTTTCAATTTCCCCGAATATGATCATCGGAGAATCACGGCATAAGGAAATTGCAGCAGCCCGTCACATTGCCATATATCTCTGCAAACAGCTTACCTCTTCTTCCCTTAAAACTATCGGTCTCCATTTTGGCGGAAGGGATCACTCGACAGTAATTCATTCCATTTCATTTACAAAGAACAAAATCGTTTCCGATCCGGCTTTTTCAAAACAAGTCCATACACTTATAGAAAAAGCAAAAAACCCTGATTATTGATCTTCACTGTAAATAAAGTATATATCAAATTTTTATATCTCCCTATTCATGTAATATCGCTATGAATCGGGTGCTATTTTTTCCAATAAGAAATGATAGGTATTTATATCTGATAGTGATAGTAAAGGTGTTGAAAGTGTTAACAAATCCATAAATTTATTATTAACAGGAAAATAAAAAAAATATTTTTGCATGATCATGGGGTGGAATGTTTCGGAATTGATAACAAATTTTTTAAAAAATATGATTTTGAAAAAGATGTGTGGAAAAGAAAACAGTTTTCCACAATTGAAGAAGATTTTCGTGGTGTTTTTCAACATGTTTTCAGTATACTTTTTTACTATGCTGTTTGGAAAAAAAGCTCATATTTTTCTTGATATTATCGATAAATTATTATATATTATACCAACTTAATTTTAAGGAGATTTTCCTGTGAAAATTATTGTCGGTCGAGGAGTGCTTTTCGAGGGTTTGCAAGGGGTTTTTAATGTTGTACCTCAAAAGCCAACATTACCCGTTCTGAGTAACTTTCTCATGAAAGCCGATGGAGGATTCCTCACAGTTTCCGGTACGGACATGGATATATCCATTACCACTTCTCTTGAATGTACTATTCTTGAAGAAGGATCGGTTACCGTAAATGCCAAACGGTTTTTTAATATCATCCGTGAACTTCCGGAGCAGGATGTTTCGCTTTCTGTAGAGGGAGAAAAGGTCAGCATCGGTTTCAAACAGGGAAATGCCAGTATCATGGGTATATCCGCTGCGGATTATCCTGCATTGAAACAAACGATTGAAGGTATAACTGTCGGATTGTCAGGAGCGGATTTTGCGGAAATGGTTGATAAAACCAGTTTTTCCGTCGCTTCCGACAGGTCACGGCTGGCTTTGACCGGAGTGTACTGGCAGATTACTCCCGAAGGTATGTCGATGGTTGCCACCGATGGACACCGTCTTGCTCTTTTCGATAAAAAAATGGCAATAGAAACCGAGAAAAGCGTGGAAGCCATTGTACCTACAAAAACGCTTTCCCAGGCAACACGGTATCACTCAAGCGGTGTGGAGCTGAAAAAAGTAATTTTCGGGAAGGGCGCGATATTATTCGATTTTGGGAATACGGTTATCTTTTCGAAGTTGATCGAAGGCCCGTATCCTAATTTCCGACAGGTAATTCCCCAGGGTAATTCGAAAAAAGTATATGTAATGACTGATGATTTAGCCAATGTGGTTCGAAGAATATCGGTTCTTTCAAGCACGGTAACACACCAGATAAGGATATCCATAGCGCCCGGCGAAATGGAAGTGTATACGACGAATGTCGACATCGGCGGGGAAGCGAAAGAAACCCTTCAGATAAAGTACAATGAAGAGCCGCTGGTCGTGGGCTACAATGCGGTTTTTCTTTCGGAAATCCTTCATGCTGTGGATACGGAAGAACTGGTTATGGAACTGGAAGCGCCTACAACTGCCTGTATTATCAAACCGTCAGGTCAGAAACCATCGCAGGAATGCTACTATCTCATCATGCCGCTGAGGTTGAATGACTGATAACAGATCATCAGGGGTAAGAAAGAAAAATGCGAATCCCGTTTCGCTTACAAATATCCTTGCCCCTGTTTTAAAAGATTTAGGTTTAAGTCCGGACATCCGTCTGGAAAAGCTGAAAAAAAACTGGCATGAGATTGTGGGAACGATGAATGCCAGTAACACTTGCCCTCTTTCTCTCCGTGACGGCATCCTCGAAGTTGCTGTCTCATCCGCTGTTTGGGTGACGCAGGCACGGTTCTACTCTTCCGCTTTTATAAAAAAAATCAATGGTTTCGAGTCAGAGGATGGAGTGGAAGTAAAAGATATTCATTTCCTTCTTGCCCGGTCTCAAAGGAGTACTAAGTGAATAATATGAATGACAATGAACTGAACGATATACACCCCGACGATTACGATGCAAATAAAATTCAGGTTCTGAAAGGCCTTGAAGCAGTTCGTAAACGTCCGGCCATGTATAT
>JBAYHX010000281.1:0-4663 GCA_041665965.1 Candidatus Latescibacterota bacterium | reverse complement strand
GCAAAACATGATATCTCCGACTCTTTTCGTTCTTCGATAGGAATGGAATCTCCGGAACACAGTGTGAAATCGAAACTGGTCAGAGGAGCCGCAACATACAGGGGAACTTCATGTTCACGGCAAAGCACCGACAGACCATACGTTCCGATTTTGTTTGCTGTATCGCCGTTCGCGGCAATCCGGTCAGCGCCGACTATTGCATGGTTGATCCATCCCATTCTCAGGACATCCGCCGCCATGGAATCGCAGATCACGGTTACCGGAATTCCATTCTTCTTCAGTTCCCAAGCGGTAAGCCGTGCCCCTTGCAGGAGTGGGCGGGTCTCATCGGCAAATACCTTTATCCGTTTCCCCTGTTCAACAGCAGCATAGATCACCCCGAGCGCAGTGCCGTAACCGGTTGTAGCCAATCCTCCTGCGTTGCAGTGAGTGAGCACGGTATCACCATCGGAAAGGAGATCTGCCCCGTGGAAGGAGAGCATTCGGCAGGTACGCTGATCCTCTTCGAAAAAAGAATGGGCGCGCTCGAGGAGAACTTTAACCGGATCGCCTGCGCCAAACGCTTCTTCCACAATTTTTTCCATATAATCCAGCGCGATGAAAAGATTCACCGCAGTCGGGCGTGTTTTCCGAAGCCTCTGAATTGCGGAAAGGACATACTTCTTTTCCGTTCTTTCACGGGCGGCGACTACCACCCCATAGGCAGCGGCGGCTCCAATTGCGGGCGCGCCTCTTACCGCAAGAGTTTCGATAGCTTCACAGACCTGAACCGTAGAAGAGAGTAACACTTTCATTTCTTGAAGAGGCAGCAGGCGCTGGTCGATTATTTCAAGCCCCTCTTCCCGCCATTTCAAAGTTTCCACCGGCATATTCACGGCCCTCAAAACGCGGTCAGGGAACGGAAATGAGTCATCCGTTCCTCTATCGTATCAAGTGACAGGTCTTTCAGGGAAAACAGGCTGAATCCCTCAACCAGGAACGATGCTACAATCCCGCCGTACACTACCGCTCTGCGAAGTGTTGCCGAGTCATGAACTCCCATTCTGGCAAGGTATCCCATGACTCCGCCTGCATAGGAGTCGCCTGCGCCTGTTGGATCGACTACATGGTGGATCGGATAGGCCGGTACGGTAAAAAACATGTCCCGTGAGGCCATAAGCGAGCCGTGCTCTCCTTTTTTAATGATAATATATTCCGGCCCCATATCAAGAAGCGCATCTGCGGCAGCCACAACATTCGAGATACCGGTCAACAACTGAGCCTCGGAATCATTGATGAAAAGGAGATTTACTCTCTTTAATACATTTCTCAATTCCTGCGGTTTCTGAGCGATATAGCATTCCATCGTATCGAGGGCTACGAATTTCGGACAATGCATCTGATCGAGCACCCGCTCCTGAAGCTCCGGATCAATGTTGGCGAGGAAAACATACTCTGCCTGACGGCACTCGTCATTAAGAACCGGATCGAAATCGTTGAAAACGTTCAGGGCAAGATTTGTAGTATGGCGTTTGTTCATATCGGTCTCGTATACACCGGACCATCGAAATGTCGAGCCGCCTTTCACCACTTTAAGACCATCGGTATTCACTCCCCGCGCCCGCATGAAATCCAGCTCTCCGCAGGGAAAATCCTCCCCAACCACTCCAACCAGATGCACCTGAGAAAACAGAGATGCCGCAGCCGAAAAATAGAGCGCCGACCCACCCAGCGCATTTTTTACCGATCCAGCTTCTGTTTCAACATCATCGAACGCGATCGATCCGATAACAACAATGCTCATGTACCGTTCCTTTATAGATATATTTTTTAAATTAATAATCAGTTTTAACCTGACGTTTATCGGCATCCTGATACAGTTTTTCTATATCGTAAAAACGACGGGTTTCTTTATCGAATATATGAACAACGATATCAACATAATCCAGAAGTATCCATTTCTGCCCTTCAGCGCCTTCCACATGCCAGGGGTGCAAACCATTTTCTTTTGCCATCTTTTCTTTCAGTTCGTCCGCAATTGCTTTGACCTGAGCATTGGAATTCGCATCGGTAATGATGAAAAAATCCGCGATCGAAGTAATTTTCCGTAAATCAAGGATAAGGATATCTTCACCTTTTTTTTCCATGATGTGGTGTATTATTTGTTCGACGTTGCTTTCTATTTCCGATGTTCTTTCTTCCTTCAATCTGATTTCCCCTCCATGGGAATCACAAGAATGTTCCAGTCACGGCCTATTACTACCTCAACATCCTCGATTACATATGGACTTTCAGCCCGCTGGTCGATAATTTCTTTGATGCCCAGCGATTGGGCGACCGCCTCGGCTTTTTTCCTGTCTCCGTGACGATCCACAACCACCGAAACATCGAATTCGAAAGAATCCGCATTTTCCCCAAAGCCGTTCACAACATCGAATCCCTCTTTGCGAAGCTTCTGCGCAAAAATGGTTGCAATCCCCGGTCTCCCGCATCCATTCATTATGGAAACCCGTACTTTTAATGTCGAATCGGGTTTGGCTGCAACAGGCATTCCTTTGCCGGCGGATGTTTTCCCGGAGCGGTCTTTTAACGATTCATTTCCCCGAAACAGATCGGGGTATAGAATCGAAGTCAGAGAGACGATGATTATCAGCAGCGATACGCTGGATATAATGTATGTTTTTTTCATTTATGCGTTATACAGTTTTCCATGAATTTTTTGTATTGCCGTTATATTTATTAAACCACGAAAAGCACGAACATTAAGAAATTTATTTCTCTTTTTCCATGAGCAAATTGCAAAAGTCATTTTACTATTGAAAAATGAAATTTTTTACTGCACCCTAACCCTTTGTTCCTTTCCGCTTTGCGGGAACTTCGTTTACCCCCGTTTCGGGGGCAAGGAAGTCGATGCTTCACAGTCTTTTCCTGCCCTCATCTGGGAGAAGGATGTCCGTAGGACAGGAAGGGGGCTGCTTCTAAAATATGGACTTTTGAAATTGGTTCACATGAATAATATTTTATTTCTGTCGTATTTCTTTCTTTCGTGACTTTCATGTGGTTCGTGGTTCATTGTATTGCTGTCAAAGAAAAAAAAGGGAAACATAGTTTTTCTATGAATCCCCGTTGTGATGATTCTGACGTGATCGAGAAAAAAACGGACTTGCGAATAGTTCAATACCTCATATATGGCGAATACCCAAATGGATTATATCTGCGGCTGTAGCCGTAACCATAGCCATAGCCGTAAGGATTGTACATACTCATACTGCTCATATCACGGTAAGAAAATCCGATCGTGGTATTCTTGAAAGGCTTATAAATAATATCGAATGAAGGTACGAATAGTCTTCCCTGATCCATTTTAGAAAAACCGTTGTAATTATCCTTGTTCCCAAAAAGCATTCCGGTCTGTGACTGATAAGCCACCTGGAGGCGCATAACTACGGGGGCGTTGAATCGGTATTCCATGGTATTCAAATACATCCCCATGACTCCACCGTTTCCGCCTGTGGAAGAAAAATTCATCATGTATTGCGAATGCATGGTAAAACGTTCGGGATCGAGAAGACTCATCTTTTTAAGATTTATCCCCGGTTTGGGAATGCTCAGGCCACTGATCCCGGTGTTAGCGCTATCCCCGGGTATCTGGGAGTATGCATTGACCGACCACCCGGCCATAAACACCAGCGACAGGCATACTGCCCCTTTCAAGAGCATAGATCGCATCGGTTAATCCTCGCCTTTATTCTCATCAGTATTGAAGAGTAAACTTCTATTTATAATAAATACTATGATAAAAAAGATGTCAAGTCCTAATCATAATTTATACCTATTAAATCTGCCAAATAATGAGGAGTTCCACTCTTTTTTTATCTATTTTTTTCGGCAAATATATTGTTTTGGTTCAAAATAATGATAATAGGCTTATGTTCCAACAATTCCGCTTCGTCTAAAGAAACATAGCTCAGAACATGAAGCCGGTCGCCTATCTCTCCAAGACGGGCAGCAGGGCCGTTGAGACATATCTCACCATCCCCTTCTTTCCCTCGTATAACATATGTTTCAAATCTCGCGCCGTTGTTGAGATTAACCACTTGAACCTGTTCATTTTCAAGAATATTTGCGGCGTCGATGATCAAACCGTCAATAGTAATGCTTCCCGTATATTTTAAATTGGCATCTGTAACTGTGGCATCATGTATTTTTGATTTCAGCATAATTCTCTGCATAATAGATTCCGTTTTTATATTTTTATTGTTACTCCGGCCATTTTATAACCTTTTCCGACTGTATAGAGACGTCCGGAAGCATTCTGATTGATATGAGAAGCAATCACTTCCCCAACAAAGATCACATGGTCTCCGGTCGTGAATTCACTGACAAGCCTGCATTCAAAATTTGCCGCTGCTTCCTCTAAAAGAAGGCTGTTCATTTTATGGGCGGGGGATGTTGCAATTCCGCTCATTTTCAATTTATCCAGGTCACGGCCTGAACTGGTTCCAAACAAAAGAGTTTCACGGCTTTGAAGTTCTGTTGGGAAAGCGATTACAAATTCATGTGCATACCTGATAACTTCCAGCGAATACCGTGTAACCCCGACTGAAAAAGCGAACATCGGCGGTACATGAGAAGTAAGCATTATCCAGCCGAGGGTGATGGGATTCACCTTTCCCGCTTTGTC
>JBAYHX010000280.1:0-4678 GCA_041665965.1 Candidatus Latescibacterota bacterium | reverse complement strand
GTTTTGCAAGGATAGTCCCCCTTAACAAGGGGGATGCCGGCAGGCAGGGGGATCTCCTACACCTGCCACATCTTCGACTGGTAGCTCTCGTCCGGCGTAGAAAAACTGATAAATCCCAGTTTTGGCCAGCGTTCGGTTTCGAGGCCTTTTTCAAAGATTGCAATTCTGAAATCAATTGCTTCACCTTTCCTGACAGCGATATCCTCGAAAGAGATACCCATTTCGATTATCTTATCCATTGCAACAGTGTCCTTACGGCTCCTCCGAACCCATTTGTCACGGATATTGCGGAAAATTGTATAGTTTTCGGGTTTTCCAAGGGACAGTTCCAGACGGTATTTTCCACCTCCGGTTTCGATGGACACGATGAGTTCACGGGATGACAAATCAATCGGTGGTTCTCGTTTGGCAATATCTAACCGCAGGTATAAGGTATTCATGTCGAATCCGTAAAAGATACCGGAAAGAATGGATTCGCCGCAGCTCATAACCCCTTCCGGGCCGGAGGTTGATATCCATCCCGAGGATGTCCATTCATAAAAAGTGGTGATTTTACCATCGATGACCGGGGCCATAAGACCGCTCGGTTCTACTTCTGCGTGGGAGATCCGATGGTTGATGACAGGTTCGGTGACTTCGGAAGGCGGCGGGCTGTCAAGGATTTGATAAACGCGTTCGAGATGAGCGCGAAACAAACGGTCGAATTCAGGATCGTTCGGCGAAGAATGATCATCTCCATACCACCAGAACCAGTCGGAGCCTTCCGCTTTATAAATCTCGCGCCAGGCCTCATCGGACTGTGCTTTGGAGAGTTTTCCCCCTCCCTGAACAAGTGCAGTTCGGGTGTTTTCCAGAACATCCCATCCGTCGGCTTCTTCCTGGTCTCCTATCCATGTATCGAAGTTGGCGTTAATCCAGGAACCGGGGAAGATTGATGTTATTTTCTTTTCGGGTGGATTTTTTTCAAGGTATTTGGTGAATGATATGGGTTTGATTCCCTTTTCCGAAAGAAGACGTGAATAGACGGTTTCCAGAAAATCCTTGCCGCTGTTCGGGAAAAACTCCCATGGATTTTCTCCGTCAAGGATGACACTGACACATGCAGGCGTCAAGGTAACACGGGCAGCTATTTCCTTTATTCTCCCTATAAAATCGTCCGCTGCTCTGGAAGGCTCTGTATGGGAATATACAAACCCTATCTGATCCGAAAGAGTACGATCCCTGAAAAACATCCCGATTCCATTCGCTTCCCAGGGATGATAGATATCCTGTGACCTGTCGTATTTGGGCACAGAACGCGCAAGAATATCTTCATCGGTAGCCGACCACTGTATACCCGCTTTCCTTGCAATATCGAGAGCCTCCGGGCTGACCGACCCTTCGCTTGGCCACATGCCCGAGGGCTTCCGTCCAAATCTCTTGATAAAATAGTCCATGCTCATGCTCATCTGCTGCTCTGCATCTTCCGGGTGACGGAATGAATTTTTTGGCAGGTAGACATCCGGAATCCCTTCACGGGCAATTGCGATGTCGCATACTAATGGAAGAATCGGGTGATAGAAAGGGCTGGCGGAAATATCGATGATATCCTGTTCCCATGCCTCACGGTAGAGGGTGGCAAGTTTCCCGATAATTGTCTTCTGTTTTTCAAGCACCGCATCACGCTCTTCCAGTGTATACATCTGTCCCTTGTTCAAAAGCCTTCTCAAACCGGCGTCCTCTTCACGGGCGGTGAATCCGAACCAGCATAAATTGAAAAGAACCTGAAGGTCGAGGTAATCCTGGTCCGTAAATTTTTTCAGAGGAGTCTCGATTTCCATCCCGGAACAGCTTATCCCACGGTTCTGGAGAAGTTCCATATAACGGTGAAGGGGTTTTATCATGGTTTCGATGTTGGCCTGAAAGAAACGGGAAAGAATGGCCTTTTTATCCTCAAAAGTAAGGTCGGCGGGATTTTTTTTGGAGAGTTTAAGCTCATAATCCTCCGCTCCTTTTGCATAGTCATCGATTTGTTCAAGAAGAGACGGCACAAGATTGAAAGTCAATCCAAGCCCCGGAAACTTTCGGGCTGTCATGAGCATGTCATAGTAGCCCTTGGTTGCGTGGAGACGGACCCAGGGCATACTGTAATAACCTCTGACCGCATCCCAATAATTCGGCTGGTGCATGTGCCAGAGTATGGCGACATGAATATCATTCATATTTGTACTCCAAATACTCACCTTATTTCGTTACTTAATGGTGGAAAAGCGGGTAATCAGAATCATCTTGAACATACTTTCTGAACCGGGCTATATGGTAAAAGACTGACAATGGCTGAAGCAATATATTTTATCAGTATTTTGTAATATTAACCGCATATATCAATGATCTAAACAATTTTTGCACTTATACTTTGGAAGTATAAGGAATAATTATTTATAGAATAAGCCTTTTGCAAAAGTCATTTTACTATTGAAAAATGGAATTTTTTTACTTAAGCCCCCTAACCCTTTGTCCCTTTCCGCTTTGCGGGAACTTCGTTTACCCCCGTTTCGGGGGCAAGGGAAGTCGATGCTTCACAGTCTGTTCCTGCCCTCATCTGGGGGAAGGATGTCCAAAGGACAGGAAGGGGGCTGCTTCTAAAATAACGACTTTTGCAATGTGCTCGAATTCACTGGAATTCTACATGGCGGCTATAAAAATACAGATAAATAGAGGCAGATGGTTAGGGAAAAACATCATTTTTATCCATAGCTGGACCAGCCATCGATACAAGGGGGATCAGATGTTGTTCTATAAACAAAGCACATCTCCGAATTCTTTTTTAGCGAAACAGTTTATCGAGTATTTTTTTCCCCTGTTGACGAAGCTTGTCATCCTGTTTGTTCAAAAGCTTTTCCGCCTCATTCTTCAGCCTGTCCTGTACTTCTTTCTTTGTCCGGGATGTATCGATCTGGAAGGATGGCGATTTAAGCTTTCCGGTCGCAGTGAGATATAACTGGGGTACTGTCCCTGATGACAAGAGACTTCCAATATCGCCGAGTTTGTTTTTTGTTGCGAGGGTTGCCGCTGTGCCGTTGAGTTTGAATATGATGTCATAATTCACTGTCGTGTCATATCCTGTGCTTCCGGAAACGGTGATATCGCCGTACTGGGTTTTGAAAAGGATCGCCGGGGTAAATACTTTCTGCTTCTCAAAATTGAATGTCGTATATGCATTGTCAAAGCTCAGCGTGTCGAAATTCAGAAACTGGAGTTTCTGCCCGAACTTTTTCGTGAAATCCCAGTTCACAAACTGGCCGTTCTCGATGGTTGCCGAGCCCGAACCTTTAAGGTTATTCAGGAATGAAACCGAATCAAGGCCGGCCCCGCTGAAAGTCAGGGAACTTGAAACAAGCCCGCGGAAATTATCACCGGCTCCGAAAAATGAGGATATGAATGTTTGAGCGTTCAGTTTTTTAAGCTCGTACCCGCCGTTATACTGAACATTCTCGATGTGTGAAAAGTTGATGATTGTATTTCCGGTTAGCTTGCCATCATAGGCCGATACCTCAAGACCGTTCAGTTCGAGAATCCCATTCTTCAGGATCAGACGTCCTTTTACGGAATCTGCTTTGAGTTTCCCGAACGCCACAGTGTTAAGAGCAAGTGAAGCTTCGGCCTGAAGGCTGGGGGGTACCGGCAAATTCTTTATAGGTTTTTCCAAATCCCAGGGCTTGATTGTCGGAGTGTTCTTGTCTATAAAAATCATATCGTTGATGTCTATGAGACGGGAAGTCAGTGCGCCTTTCAGGACAGCGGGTTGCGGTTCCTTCGAAGGCAGAAGGTTCATGTAATCGGAAACCCGGCCGTTCAGTGAAAAATCGGATTTCCCCGTTTGAACCGTCAGATTCTCCAGAGATATTTCCCTGGGTGATAAACGGAGAGAGCCGTTCATTATCATGGGATTTTTCATGACTTTTGAGGCGGGGAGGGAAAGCCCTTTCAGCGCGATGTTTCCGTTCATCTCCATGCTTTTGGGAAGTGAGGGTGTACCGGAAGCCGACAGATCGAACGACACTCCTCCTTTGAGGCCGCTTTTACGGAAAGTGGGAAGTGCATCCGCCAAATCGTCGATTCGGATATTTCCGCTGGATTTCAGAGCAATTACCGGCTTTTCGAGATAGTTCGATATCAAGCCGGATAGATTCATATCAGAACCGCTTGCTTTAATCTGGGTGTCCCGCAGGGTGAGTTCTTTTTCCGTAAAAGCAATAAAGCTCTGAAAACGGTCAATCTTCTTTGGGAATCCCTTGACTGATATGCTCATATTTTCAATTGCCATTTTCCCCGTGTAGGAGAACACCGGTTTCGGTGTTCCGGTTGTTACCGTACCGTCGAGGGTAAAGGAAAAACTGCCTTTTGCGCTCACTCCATCCCTGACTCCGATCACACCTGTAGGAAGTGCGCCGATTATTTTTTCTGCATCGAGTTTTATTGCTTCAGCATGAAATACAGCACTCTTCCAGCCTGTGATTTTTCCGGACAGTATGAATTGAAGACCGTTCAACTCCAGTTCGCCGCGGGAAAGAGTCAGATCGCCCGAGGAAGGATTGCCGGTCAGCTCATGGGAAAAAGTCAGAGCTATACCCCCGAGAGGTTTTTTCCCCGCTGCGGGTATTTTAGAAATATTTTTAACGCTGATCTTTCCGGTTGT
>JBAYHX010000279.1:0-4685 GCA_041665965.1 Candidatus Latescibacterota bacterium | reverse complement strand
GAAAGGGCGCATATACCGTCGCTTTCTGCCCGTTTTCAACTGATGGCGACGCCTCGGGTATCCGTCTTTTTAAAGAAGTCGATGATGCATTCATAACCTACAGCGATGAAAAGGCAGGGGTGATTGGAATCGAAGGATTTCCGGAGAAAGTATCCCCTGTTGCCGGATTGGCGGGAAATCTTGTACATTGGATGCTCATGGCCCAATGGGCCGGCCATATGGCGCGCCGCGGCGAGATGCCCTATTTCTGGCAGGGTATGCATGAAACAGGCGGGATTGAATATGATGCAATGGTAAGGCCGTATTTTGAAAAGAGGGGATATTAAAAAAATATATCGCATACTTATAAAATAATTGTTATATTAGGAAAATCCGGTAATTATCATTTTACAGGCAGTAACGCAAGTGCGGTACGGAGGATAGCTGGCCATCTGGCCACGCATGATACCGGGCCGAACATTTTTCGCCGGAGAGGAAGGGAATATTATGAATATCTATGTAGGCAGCTTATCCCGTGATGTAAAGGATGATGACCTGCGAACGCTGTTTCAGGAATTTGGGCAGGTTGAAACAGTCACCATTATCAAGGATAA
The DNA here is from genome assembly GCA_041665965.1 of Candidatus Latescibacterota bacterium. Lineage (GTDB taxonomy): Bacteria > Latescibacterota > Latescibacteria > Latescibacterales > Latescibacteraceae > JAUYCD01. The sequence goes on along the minus strand of JBAYHX010000279.1, from coordinate 4,092 downwards.
TTTCTCCGGGCAATCAAAAGGATTCGGATTTATAGAGATGCCAAACAGTGAGGAAGCTCTTAAAGCCATAGAAGGCGCTAACGGCAAAGAGCTGAAAGGGATGGCAATTATGGTCAACGAAGCCCGTCCGCGTCCCGAAGGCGGCCGTGGCGGCGGTGGCGGCAGGTCAGGCGGCGGCAACAGATCGGGTGGCGGCGGCAGCAGGAATCGTTACTAATCCGCTTGGATCGAACATGCTGTTACGAACTGTACGCTTTCAGCTTATCAATAAACCCTTTTCAGAATAATTTATATTCGAAAAGGGTTTTTGATTATTGTAGAAATCGGGAATATATTATTGCGGTTAAAAGACACCGGAGCAGAATGAAGCATACCTGATAACTTTTGAAAAAGTTCATGAACATGAAGCCATTTATCTGCAATTACTATCTCACCTATCGCTGTAATGCCCGATGTTCCTTTTGCGGAATATGGAATTCGAATGATATTCCTGCTTCCTGCGAAGCATCATCGGATGTAGTGTGCCGTAATCTGGGTGATCTAAAGCGGCTTGGAGTGAGAGTCGTGGATTTCACCGGAGGCGAACCGTTATTGTATGCGGGGATAGGCAGAGTGCTGCGCTTTGCCCGAAGCCGGGGACTTTTTACCACACTCACCACAAATGGAATACGGTATGGCGAATGCTCGGCTGAAATTGCCGGACATGTGAATCTCCTTCAGTTCTCGCTGGATGCCGCTGAAGAAAGGGCGCATGATGCTGTCAAGGGCGTATCCTCGTTCGGCAGGGTTATGGATGGAGTAAATCTGGCACGGTTTCTCGGGGAGCGCCCGACATTCATCCATACCGTTACCGATGAAAATCTTGCAGGCGTTCCCTCTGTCATCGATCTTGCCCGAAAGATGAACATACCCCTGTTTCTCAATCCCTGCTTCCCCTATTTCGGGAACAAGGGGCTTTCTGCGGGAAGCGCACGGGAACTTGGCAGAATTGCCAGGGGAAGAGGCGTTTCCATCGACAGGGGATTCCTGTCGTTCCTCATTGACGGCGGCAACAAAAGCGGCCATCCGGACTGTCTTGCGGTGAGTTCCACCCTGGTGATTTCACCGGATGACCATATGATTCTGCCCTGTTTTCACAAGGGAATAACACGTATCCCCATACAGGGAAGGCTCTTCGCGCTCAGACATTCCCCTGCCGTCCGCAAAGAAAAGGCAAAGGAAGGCCGGTATCCCTTTTGCGAAGGGTGTGCGGTGAACTGTTATATCAGGGCATCGCTCTTTCGAAAACCGGGTAAATATTTTCTGCCGACCCTGCTGTCTGCGGCAAAGTATATTTTTGAATATTACCGGGCAAAATAACTCAAGGCAGAACGCACCTCCTGTCCTTGTCTCTTGGAAGAGACTGGCGAGGTCTCGACTCCAAAACAAGACATTTGTTAAGATAAATGATCTTGCAGGTAATGCGCACCTCTCTTTGAAAGAGAGGGGATCAAGGGGTGAGTTTGCCATAGTAAGGAATTTTAGATATTTTCATTCTCTTTCACAATCTCAATTATATTATAGATGTCTTATTGAAAGGAACGGGCCGGATGGTCGCGCCTGGTATTCCAGGTGAGGAAAGTCCGGGCTCCAAAGGACAGGGCGCCGGGTAACACCCGGTGGCCGGCACGCCGGTCAAGGATAGTGCAACAGAAAATATACCGCCTCTTTCGGGAAACCGAATAAGGTAAGGGTGAAATGGCGGGGTAAGAGCCCACCGCCCGGCCGGTAACGTCCGGGGCACTGAAAACCCCACCCGGAGCAAGGCCAAATAGGGGACGAGGGCGCCGCGGATTATGTTCGCATAATCCGGGAACCCGCGATGTGGTCCGCATCGTTACAAGTCCCGGGTAGGCTGCATGAGGAGGCGGGTAACCGGCCTTCCCAGACAAATGATCATCGCCCCTCAGGGGGTACAGAACCCGGCTTACAGGCCCGTTCCTTTCAATAAGATAAGTGGAAAGTATTAAATTCCCGTTACCATTTCGATAGAAAGTATATATATTAGCAGCACAGCTTTTTATCCCGTAAGTTTCCCGGAATAAAATTTTCGTTTCACAATGGCCTGCCGGACGATCAACAACCCGTTGATTTATCCGGAGGTCAATCGGTAAACCTTAAAAGAGGGAGTGAATCATGAAATTCAAGCTAAGCGGCCTTCTCGCAGTTCTCGCAGTTCTCGCAGTCCCGACGCTATCGAACGCTCAGTCTGAAAAACCCATTCAGATCGCTCTTTTCGCCCCGGTTCAAATTTTTAATGCCGAAACATCGATAACCGGAATCAGAATCAATTTAATTTACGGCGTTAACAAAAACGTCACCGGTATCGACTGGGGTCTGGTCAACAAACTTACCGGAAATATGACCGGTATTGAGAGCGGAATGGTTAATCTTGTTGACGGCAATTTTACCGGAATTCAGGACGGCTGGGTCAACATCACCGGGAAAAATTTCACCGGACTTCAGTGGGGCCTCTATAATTCTTCCGAATCCATGAAAGGCCTTCAGGTTGGTTTTGTCAATTCTGCGGGCTCGCTGAACAACGGGCTTCAGATAGGTCTCATCAATATCAACAAGAGCGGTGTTCCTCATAAATTCCTGCCGATTGTCAACTACTCGTTCTAAGAATACGATCTCTGATATACAGCAAACGAAAAGGCGGAACGATCGGTTCCGCCTTTTTCATATCCGAAGCAAACCCGCGTTCAGACTAGTAAATTTTCACTCCCGCCCGTGCGGCGGTCTCTTCGACAAATCGTTTCGCCCCGGCATATTCTTCATCCGGAAGGTGCTCGATGATGAGCGTGACCGGTTTTTTCAGACCGCTCAGGCCGCAGAGATAGGTCTCGTAATCCACTACGCCTTTGCCCGGTGCGACCTCGGTGATATACATTGACATGCGGTTCGGGATTGTATAGCTGTCCTTTGCGTGGGCGGCGATAATATGGTCGCCGAGAAGTTCGAAACACTCCTGAATAAGCTCGGTCGTCCGGAAATAATTTCCCATGTGGATCATGTTCACCGGATCGAGGCAGACTTTCACCCGCGGGTCGCCGACCTCTTCGATAAGCCGAAGATGCGCGCGCGGGTTGTTCATCGCGGTCATGTTCACCGCCTCGATGCCGAGCGGCACAGCGCACCCCGCAGAATCTCTGAGAATCTGTTTTATCCCGGCGACCGATTTTTTCCATGTTTCCGGAGTCCAGTTGTCCTTGTGCGGCGCGACAGCCGACTCCGTGCTGCATGTCCCCGTATGGGTGGTCACCATCGTGCAGCCGATGCGTTCCGCCGCTTCGCACTGTTCTGCCACATATTTATTGTTTTTGCGCCGCTGCGCCTCATCCGGATGGATATTGAACGTCACCGTATGCAGGTCGAAGAAAGTCACATCGTATTTCTTCAAAGCCTCCTTGAGCTCGCTCACTTCCGATTCCGGTGCATCGAGCCAGTAATTCCTCTTCGTATCCGGATAGTAAGCGTTTCCGGAGGAATACCCGGCGTCACGGACGCGTTTGACCGTTTCGGTAATGCTCATCCCGTTCGGGTAATCCAGTGTGGTCTTGCTCGACCACGAAGCGAGCCGTATCGGAGTTTTTCCCGGAGCGAGGCTTCGTTTCAGATCGGCGGGAGGACTCCAGGGAGTGAGAAACGGGGGCGAGGATAATTCTGTTTTCTTTTTGGGAACAGCGAGGATTATTCCACTACCTAAGAATAATCCACCGGATACTGTCCAGGCTGCCAGCGCTTCACGGCGCGTTATGTGCTTTGACATGAAAAGACCTCCGTGAGAAGATGAAAAATGTCCGAATCGGCGCTCAACTTGAATGCGTTTTTTTAGGGAATGGATGGGATTAGGATAGACATATTTATATAAAAATTAACGGCTATAACATCGCAGAAAGCACCGGGACAGTTTGCTGGATGAGTTTGTCTGGTCTAATTAATCCATGAATTCAATATTTGTTATTTTTATACTATTGCTCCGGTGATTAAATATGTGAACAATCAGCATAAGATATATATGGGTGTTTGAAGTAATTTTTCACATGCTTT
>JBAYHX010000278.1:0-4698 GCA_041665965.1 Candidatus Latescibacterota bacterium | reverse complement strand
GTTTGACCGCTGGCTTAAGAATGAGCCGAACGGAGTGGAAAAAGAACCTTCTGTAAAATTCTTCCTCATGGGAGACAACAAATGGATTTCTTCCGATACCTGGCCGCCTGAAGGGACAAAGGCACAGTCATTCTTCATTTCATCGGAAGGGAAAGCCAACACTGTTCGCGGCGATGGGAAGCTTATCGGGAAAACTCCGGCCAAAGGAAAATTCGACACATTCACCTATGACCCCGGCAATCCTGTGCCTACCCGCGGAGGGAGTATCTGCTGTCTCCGTGATATGACAAAAGCAGGTTCCATGGATCAGAGGAAAATCGAGGAGCGTGAAGATGTCCTCGTCTACACCACCGATATTCTGGAAAAAGACATTACCGTGGTCGGACAGGTCGAGCTCGAGCTGTTTGCCTCGACAAGCGCCAAAGACACCGATTTCACCGGCAAACTTGTCGATGTCTGCCCTGACGGAAAGGCGCTGAACATCGTTGAAGGGATCGTGCGGGCCCGTTTCCGTAATGGTATGAGCGCCCCGCAGTTTTTGACGCCGGGGGCAGTCGAGCCCTGCCGGTTCACCCTCGGGCAGACCGCGATGAATTTCAAGAAAGGCCACCGGATAAGGCTGGAGGTTTCATCCTCCAATTTCCCCCGCTTCGACCGTAACCTGAATACCGGCGGTCCTATCGGAACGGAAAGCCTATTCCTGAAAGCCGACCAGAAAATTTTTCACGATAAAAAACACCCCTCACGTCTGATACTGTCTGTGTGGGATAGAAAATAGAACTATGGAATGAATTAAACCACGAAAAGCACGAAATACACGAAAATTGAGGCTGTAGATAAACCTACCGATAGGGGAAAAATCTCCCTGCCTTTCGGCATCCCACTTATTGAGGGGGACACGGCAAACCCGAGGGGGATAATCTTTACAATTATTATCATCTCTCTGTTATGTTTAAATAATAAGCTAATTGCAAAAGTCGTTTTGGAAACGAAAAATGATAAGTTTTATTACTTCAGCCCCCTAACCCTCAATCCCTTTCCCCCAAAGGGGGCAAGGGAAATTGTTGCTCCACAGTGTTATCCTCCCCCCTCCGGGGGAAGGATGTCCGGAGGACAGAAAAGGGGCTGCCTTCAAAAAAAGACTTTTGCAATTAGCTCTAATAATTGTTTTCTTTCGTGGTTCGTTTTAGTGAGAGCAACTTTATGCAACGGAGGAAGTATATGAAGAAAATCGATGTTAAGCCTTTTGGAGTTACCCCGGACGGGATTCCTGTCGATCTGTACACCCTTGAAAATTCCCGCGGGGTCAAGGCGACAATCACCAATTACGGCGGGATCGTCGTTTCGCTTACAACGCCGGACAGACAGGGAAAACAAACCGATGTCGTTCTCGGCTTCAGCACGCTCGAGGAATATATTCAGAAAAACAGTCCCTATTTCGGGTGCATTGTCGGAAGATACGGCAACCGTATCGCCGGGGCAAAATTTACTCTTGAGGGAAAGGAATACGTCCTCGCGAAAAATGCGGGCGAGAACCATCTTCACGGCGGCATCAAAGGTTTCAACAAAATGGTGTGGAAAGCAGGGGAGATTCAGAGCAAAGACGGTGTTTGCCTCTCTCTCAGCTACCTCAGCCCCGACGGTGAGGAAGGATATCCGGGGAATCTTTCGGTGACTGTGAATTACACGCTTACTGAGGATAATGCTCTCAAAATAGATTATTTCGCGGCAACCGACAAAACGACGATCGTGAATCTGACCAATCATTCGTATTTCAATCTGGCCGGCGAGGGCGAGGGAACGATCCTCGACCATCAGCTTTTGATTCACGGGGGAGCGTTCACTCCCATGAGCACAGCTTTTGTCCCGACCGGTGAGATCAGAAGCGTCAAAGGCACTCCCCACGATTTCACCCGGATGACTGTCATCGGGGCGCGTATCGATAAGGATGACGAGCAGCTCCGCATCGGTCTCGGATATGACCACAACTGGGTGCTGGACAGCCGGGACGGTTCACTCGCTCTGGCGGCAAAAGTGGTCGAACCGATCTCCGGCCGTACGATGGAAGTTTTGACAACCGAACCCGGCGTTCAGTTCTATTCCAGCAATTTTCTTGACGGGACGCTCCGGGGGAAAAACGGAAAACCGTATCTGAAACGCGGCGCCATCTGCCTGGAAACCCAGCATTATCCGGATTCGGTTCATCGGCCGGAATTCCCCTCGACCATACTGCATCCCGGGGAAAAATATACACAGACAACGATTTACCGTTTCGGCGTTGAATGAAAATTCAAAGGAACATGCATGGCTGGTACAGTATAAATCGCAAATAATGATCGGTCTGTAAGATGCCTTTTATGGTCTATGGGAACAACCGGTATCTTTTCCCAATCCGATACTGTCGGCGCATCGTTAACCCTGATTCTTACTCCCGCGTTCCTGTTTTCCTGGCTTATTGTATTCGAGACCAAGGGGAAATCGCTCGAGGAGATCGAGAAGATGCTGGTTCGGAAATAGTTTGTTTGCCTGAGATTTCATAAAGGAATTCCAAGTGAAAAATGTGCGTATTTTGACCTGAAACGCTTTCCCGCATAAAGGAAATCCCTCATGGCTCTTCTCGATACTATCATTGTCATCCTCTATTTTGCCGCGGTTATCGGCATGGGTTTCTATTACCAGAAACGGGCTTCCCGGAATCTGGAATCCTATTTTCTCGGCGGAAAGAGCATACACTGGATATTCCTCTCCATGTTCGGTTCGGTGTCTACATTCGACATCACCGGAACCATGTGGATCGTATCGCTTCTCTTTATCATGGGGATGAAATCGCTCTGGGTGCACTGGATGTGGGGCGTCATGATGGGAGCGTTCTTTCTCGCGTACATGGGAAAATGGGTGCGGCGTTCGAGTGTGATGACCGGAGCGGAATGGATGATCACCCGGTTCGGAAACGACCGTGCTGGAGCGGTTGCGCGGACCACCTATGCCCTTATGGCGGTGATCACGCTCGCGAGTTTCATCGGGTATGCGTTCGAGGGGATCGGAAAGTTCGCGGCGGTGTATATCCCGCTTCCGCCCAATCTGCTGGCGGTGATAATCGTGGGGATCACCACGCTGTATGTTCTTCTCGGCGGCCTGTACAGCGTTGTGATAACCCATGTCATCCAGGCGGTCATTCTCATCATCGCCGGAACGGTGATCGCGGTTGTGGCTTACCAGGCGCTGACCCCCGAGTTGCTGGCGAGCCACCTTCCCGCCGACTGGACATCTCTTGTACCTGTCTGGCGCATTCCGGAGTTTGCCGGCACAGAGAACGCACAGTATGAGCTTTTGGGCGCGCTGGTGATCGTGTGGGTTCTGAAAGGGCTGCTCCTGAACGCCGGAGGCCCTGCGCAGATGTACGATTTCCAGAGTTTCCTTGCCACACGGAACCCCCGTGACGCCTCCAAACTCGGGGCTGCATGGAGTTTCTTCCTCATCATCCGCTGGGGCATGGTCATGGGAATCACCCTTATGGCGCTTACCGGGTTTACCGGCATCACCGACCCGGAACAGGTCATGCCGATGGTTCTCAAGGACTTTCTCCCTGTGGGACTCCGGGGAATTGTTATCGCGGGGCTTCTTGCCGCGTTCATGTCAACGTTCAGCGCAACGGTCAACAGCGGCGCTTCCTATATCGTCCACGACCTCTGGCAGCCGTATTTCCGTCCTCATGCAAGCGACCGTCAACTCGTCCGTTACAGCTATGCGGCCACTATTGCCATTGTGGTTGTCGGAACGGCAATCGGTTTCCAGGCGAAATCGATTGCGCAGATATGGAACTGGATCATGATGGCGCTCGGCGCGGGAGTGATCATGCCGAATGTCCTCCGCTGGTACTGGTGGCGGATGAACGGCTGGGGCTACGCCGCCGGAACGCTCGGGGGAATCCTCCTTTCGCTGATCGCGCTGTTTCTGCCCGCAGCGCCCATGTATGTCATTTTCCCGCCCATCGCCATCGCTTCTCTTATCGCAAGCGTTGTCGGCTCGCTGGTCACTCCGCCGGTTGGCCGGGATATCCTGGTGAATTTCTACCGCACCGTCCGTCCGTTCGGGGCATGGAAGCCGATACGGGAAATTGCCGGCCTCCCCGCGGCAGAACTGAACAAGCGCTCCGAGAGCCTTTCACTCACCGTTTTCAATGTGCTGGTCGGCATGGCGGCGATCACCGGCTACTACCTGTTCCCGATGTATCTTGTGGGGCACTGGCACAAGTACGCGTTCATCTGCCTCGCAGTTGCGGTGGCCGCGACGATCATCCTTTCGGTGACCTGGTACCGGAATCTGCCGGAAGAAAAAGAAAAATGAAAAGACAGAAAATTAGACAGGATTTACAAGATTTACAGGATTGAGTATAATTTAAAACCTTTGAAAGACATTCTCTCGCAGAGACGCAGAGGCGCAAAGAAAGAAAAGCAAAAACATCTATTGATATAAAAGAAAACACATCAGGAAAAGATTACTGACCGCCTTGCATAAAGATTCGGGTGGGTTACCCGTATGACCGTCTGGTGCATGTCTTTTTACCTGTTTGACAAACAGTTCCCTCCCATAAATGGAGGATTACCACTGGTGTCCAAGATAAATGTTCACAAAAAGTCATAACATATTATGGAGCAATAAGTAATAAATGTTCTGAGCTGTCATCGATTTGAAACT
>JBAYHX010000277.1:0-4708 GCA_041665965.1 Candidatus Latescibacterota bacterium | reverse complement strand
CGGTATGTTTATTCTATATGGAAATTGTAACAGATTATTCCCCTCGGCTTTGCCGTTTCCCCCTTAATAAGGGGGATGCCGAAAGGCAGGGGGATTATCCTCTATCGGAAGGGTTGTCAACCGCCTGAATATTTTATTTTGATACTATTAATTCTCAATCCTGACAATATAGTAAGTCCTTTAAAATAATTATTTATGATCTTCATATCCCCAGAATTTTACGGTTTGTTGCATCATCCGCTCCGGTTCCGGCAAAATCGTCAAACGCTTTTTCCGTGGTACGAATAATATTATCGATAATAAACAATGCACCTTCCCGTGCGCCATCCTCAGGGTGTTTCAACGCGCATTCCCACTCCAGAACGGCCCATCCGGGGAAATCATACTGTGCCATTTTACTGAAAATCCCCTGAAAATCAACCTGGCCGTCGCCCAAAGAACGGAATCGCCCGGGACGGTCGATCCAGGGCTGGTAACCGCCGTAAACGCCCGACCTCCCAGTGGGATTGAACTCAGCGTCTTTCACATGGAACGCCTTGATGAATTCATGGTATATATCGATGTAGGCGAGATAATCGAGCTGCTGAAGGACAAAATGGCTCGGATCATAGAGAATGCAGGCGCGGGGATGATTTCCTGCCGCCTCGCGGAACCGTTCGAAAGTGACTCCATCGTGAAGGTCTTCTCCCGGGTGAATTTCATAGCATACATCCACTCCGGCCTCGTCGAATGCATTCAATATCGGAATCCACCGTTTCGCAAGCTCTTTGAATCCTGCTTCGACCAAACCCTCCGGACGCTGCGGCCAGGGGTACATGGTATGCCAGAGGAGAGCGCCGGAAAAAGTTGCGTGAGCGGAGAGCCCCAGGTTATGGCTGGCTTTGGCGGCATATTTGAGCTGGCTTACCGCCCATTCGGTACGCGCTTTGGGGTTGCCGCTGAATTCAGCCGGGGCAAATCCATCGAACTGGATATCGTATGCCGGGTGAACAGCCACGAGTTGTCCCTGAAGATGTGATGAAAGTTCAGTGATTTCCAATCCCAGCTTTTTCAATGAACCTTTCAGCTCATCGGCGTAGGTCTTGCTTTCCGCTGCGAGTTTCAAATCGATGCACCGTGCATCCCAAGATGGAATCTGCACTCCGACAAAACCGAGGCTCGCCGCCCAGCGGCCGATATTTTCCAGAGTATCGAAAGGCGGCTTGTCGCCCATGAACTGGGAGAGAAGGATTCCGGGACCTTTTATCGTTCTCATGGCATGATCCTTTCCAGAATAAATTATCATAACCAATTTTCAACCTCACCCCCTGTCCCAATTCCACAAGTGCAGGCGCTTGCGGGGACTCCGGAGTCAGCAGCGGGGGTAACCAATTACGTGCAATATACTTACCCTCTCCAAATTAAAAGAGGGTGGACGAAGGCCGGGTGAGGTATTCGATGGTTCATACCGTATTCATCTTATTCTTTTTATTCTTTGAATTTCATCCACTTGCTGTCGCTTCGGGAGGCTTCTACCACCGTTTCTATGAATGCCATACCGCGCACACCGTCTTTGACAGTCGGGAAATCAAGGTACTCCGGTTTCGGTTTTACACCGTCCAGACTGGATTTGAGTGTAAGGATAAAATTACGATAAATATTTGCGAATGCCTCGATAAATCCTTCCGGATGTCCCGCAGGCAGCCTTGTATTGAACTTTGACCTGTCGGAAAGGTAACTTGAGGAAGTGCGGTATATCTCCATCGGGCGGTTCATCCATTTGAGGATGAGTGTGTTCGGCTCCTGCTGCGCCCATTCGAGGCCGCCTTTTTCCCCATACACACGGATACGGAGGGGGTTTTCCTCACCCGCACTGATCTGGCTGGCATAGAGAATTCCCCGTGCGCCGTTTTCAAAATGGATAAGAACATTCCCGTCATCGTCGAGCTGACGGCCTTCTACAAAGGTAGTAAGGTCTGCGCAGAGCTCGCTGATCGCGAGCCCGGTGACATATTCCGCCAGATTCTCTGCGTGAGTGCCGATGTCACCCATACAGCCCGCTATACCCGACCGTGATGGATCGGTGCGCCAGACAGCCTGTTTCTGGCCTTCTGCCTCGATTCGGGTGGCAAGCCAGCCCTGAGGATATTCCACGACGATCTTGCGGATTTTTCCCAATTTTCCGGCGGCGATGATGTAACGGGCTTCTTTAACCATCGGATAGCCGGTATAATTATGGGTCAGCGCAAAAAGGAGCCCGGTTTTCTTTACGATTGATTCAAGTTTTTTCGCCTCGTCGAGGCTGAGAGTCATCGGTTTGTCGCATACCACCGGGAACCCGTTTTCCAGAGCCATTTTTGCAGGAGGGAAATGCAGATGGTTCGGGGTGACGATTGAAACGAAATCCATACGGTCGCCTGCCGGACGGTCCTTCTCACGAAGGATCATCTCTGCGAAAGTTCCGTATACCCTCTCCCTCGGCAGATAGAGCGCATCACCGGATTCATGAGAGCGTTCAGGCGAGCTTGAAAACGCTCCGCAAACCAGTTCGCATTCGCCGTCAAGAGCTGCGGCCATACGGTGCGCTGCGCCTATAAATGCTCCGATGCCGCCGCCGATCATTCCCATTCTCAGTTTTCTGTTCATACTATTTTCTCCTCATTGATTCTTAAGAGGTCTTGTTCCGGTCCAGCATATTTTCAATGTTTTTCAATCTGCCGTTGATTTTAAACAAGTGTATCAACATCAAAATCGGAATTAAAGGAAAAACAGCAATAATTAGTAATATCAATATCGCTTCCATCAGTCCTAATCCAAACATGGCGTTTCTCCTTAATGATTTTTAAGGAATCTTGTTTTGGTTCAGCATACTTTCAATGTTTTTCAACCTGTCGTTGATCTTAACCAAGAGTATCAGCAGCAGGAGCGGAAACAATGGGAAGATGGCAAGAATAAATAATCTCAACATAACTTCCATTATTCCAAATCCAAACATGATTTCCTCCCATTAAAAAAGCGGTCTTTTTTATCAGGTATTGTATAAAGACCTTTTCTTTATAACCTTATGATTTTAGACATGATGCCTTATTAATACAGATGCCAGAAGCTTCTCAACTGAATGCGCAGTAAGTAATTGGAAAGCTTATAGCGAAATGAAAGCGCAGTACTATCACATTCCTCTTCTTTAATCAGAATAGTGCTGTTAGTAATATGACCACAAAAAATAAAATGGCAAATGGAAAAAAAAGAGATTCAAAATTGAATCTCTCATGGTTTTTAAAAAACACTTTTGGAACGGTTAATCACAGAATAAAAAATCCTTTGTGCACCAAACGGCGGCTTCGACAAGCTCAGTCACCGGAAGAGCTTCTACCCGCTTATATCACCCGACATAGATTCTGCTGGCAAGCGGGAGAGATGGATATATTACTTATTTATCTTCATCTGTCTTCTGTGTCACAAAGGCTTTCCCGTTAACCCGCAGGCCCTTCTCGTTGACTTCCAGCTTCCATCCGCCAACCCTTATCCCGGGCTGAGATCCTTTTACCGCGTAATCGGTGACAGTCAGATATACCGGCATGAAGATGTCTCCGGGGAACTGACGGTAGCGATAGGACTCGATCACCCTGTATGGCTTTCCGTTGTAAAAATGGATCATTTTCCGGGGTTTGTAGCCGAGTTCCGGATCCAGATAGAAAAGAAAATACTGGTCTTTCCCGATATGCGGATAGCGCACGACAATACATGAATGGCCGTCTATCTGCTGCTTTTTTTTCTCGATACGTCCCCCCAATACGCGAAGATAGCCGTTAAAAAAAGTGCCCATGGGTCCTATCGATCCCAAGTAGTATTGGTCGTAATCACGATAGATGCCCAGGGGAGCCTCCCTGAATGGACGGTCGCCGATGAACAGGGCATCCGGTTTGCCTTTGAAATCCTGAGCAAACCTGCCGCCATCAGCTTCGATATAACTGCCGTTGAATTTGATAGCACCCGTATCGGTAAATTCTTCATTTCCGAGAACCACACGCTCATGATAACTTTTCGAACGTTTATTCCCTTTTGCTGTCCACTCTGAAACCTCGTAATTTACTTTTACCGCAGGTTTGTTTGCGGTGAATGCCAGCTTCGTCTGTCCATCGGCGTCTGGTTTCGGTTCAAAAAATCCCTCATATTCAATGCGGTAGGATGCTTCCACATTGTGAATTTTAGACTGTTCAGCGTCAACCTTCCTGATAAGTTCAAGGATATCATCTCCAAGAGCCAGCACCTCTCTTCCAAAGGAACCTTCGCAGGCTACCTGCGGCGGTTGTGGAAGACCGGGGTCACGCATAATACCAACTGCCTGCATACCGAGGGTTTGTTTCTGGAGCGTGGATGAATTTTTGAAATGAAAATCTCCCTTTGCCGGATCGACAAAAAGCGGATCCGCCTCTTGCTCGCCTGTTCCCGGTATGGGGCGATATCGAACCGGGCGTCCGCTCTCGTCAAAATCGCGGAAATGCGGGGATTCCCATGTAACATTTCCGAAAATCGCCGGATTGGAGCCTTTCAGAATACGCTGGCCCCATTGGTTACGGTACATTATATTATTGCAGATGATCGGTTCGCTTCTGTTTACCGCCATGGGAATGTTGTTGAGATAAAAAACGTTATGATGGACAAAAGGCCTGGAATGACGGTCCATGCCGATGGTTTTCACGTTTCCTATAAAAATGTTATTGAAAAT
>JBAYHX010000276.1:0-4723 GCA_041665965.1 Candidatus Latescibacterota bacterium | reverse complement strand
TCGAAGTATATCTGCCAGGCGAACGCGTAGGTGGCAATAAGCGAGGGCAGCCCCGGATAATGGCCGGGGTCTCCGAAAACCTTGTTCACATAGAGGGCGAGGAAATCCGCCAGAGCGATTTTTTTGAACAGCCCCACAATGAACAGGGAAAATCCCTCGGTGATATTTTCCGCGGTGACCTTTGGGGCCGTTTTCAGCTGAGGCAGTAAATTCTGCGCGCGCTCGATGGGGCCGGCCAGAAGGTACGGGAAGAACGATACGAAGGTGGCGAAATGAATGATATTTTTCTCCGGAGGGAATTTTCCCCGGTAGAGATCGATCATATAACCCAGAATGATGAACGTATAAAACGAGATACCCACCGGGAACAGTTTGCCGGGCTTATGCAGGGTGATAAGGATGTTGAAGGAATCGAAAAGATAATTCAGGTTGTCGACAATGAACGCCCCGTATTTGAAAAAGCCGAGCAGGAAGATGCCGTTTATCACACTGAGCGCCAGCCACCATTTCTTACGGGGCGACAGGGGCATGACTCTGCTGATTCCGTAATTGAGCAGGGTGGAGTATCCGATAAGCACAAGATAGAGCGGATTCATCCATCCATAGAAGAAATAAGAGGCAACAAGAAGCCAGAGCACCCAGAACCGGGTTGGCCGTAAGGCCAGAAAGACCGCAAAGGTAACCACAAAAAAGATTACGAAAATCCAGGAACTGAAAAGCATAACGGTTTACCTTTTCTGTGAAATGGGCGCAAGATCGATTTTGCCCCAGAGGTTTTCATAATTGTAATCACTGGTCGTGCCGTCGCTCGACCACAAAATATATCCTTCCAGTTTCACCCCGTTGTCCGCATCGCAGCATTCCACATTGAACCCGTAGCTGCCTCCGGGGGAAAGCGGCTCCATATTCCTGCCCGGCCAGCCGGCCAGAAGGACCCTCTCCTCATACGTGTAGAGCCATCCGGCCTTCAGTTTTTTTACTTTGCAGGCCGCCTGCCAGTATTTCCCATCCGGAGCGGAGCCTTTTGGAGGACGCTGTTTCGGCACTTCGGTGGAGTTGAAATCGCTCCAGTCGCCGTAAATATTGCCGTCCGTGCTGTATCCGAACCCCTCATATCCCGGCTGCGTGGGAAGCGGCTCGGGGATATTCGCATTCATGGAATTGTTGGAATCGATCATGATGCGGAGCATGTCTTCCTGGTAGCACATATTATCCACATTCTCCCTGTCGAACGGCTCATAGAAATCGTCGTGCGCCTCCCCGAGGAAATAGAGATAGACGCCGTCATGAGCAGCCCAGAAATCCACACGGAGGTCTTTCTCGTCGGTGATAATCCGTTCCACCGTTGTGCCGAGACGAGAGGGAGTCCCTTCATGTCCGTCTCCCTTGTAAAACGAAATGCCCCTGCCCATTTTTTTTATGGCCTTCCAATCCGAACCAGAGCCGTCCAGTTTGATTTTGCCGGTGATATACGGAGCTTCGATCCGGGGACGGATCACATCGGGCGAACTCTCCTGCGCGGGCGTTGCTATCGGAACAAATGCCATGATAACCAGGGGGAGGATGAAACGGGAGATCATTTCCGCGCCGCCTTTCCTTGATAATTGACCATTATGAAATATCCAATTTATTCAAAGTTAAAGAATTCTATACAATACCGTCAATACTAAATTATTCCTTATGCATTTACATCCCTCAAGCAAATATCCCCGACGTTTTCCCGCCCCGTTTGTTGATGCGCCCGATAGCCAGGAGGTTCAAAAGAAGGTGACGGGGATGGTGGAAGTTTTCGGCTCGGTTCGCGTGACGGACGAACGTGACCTTCCGGTCGGATGAAACGATCCAGAGCGAGAACCCGTATTGTTTCAAAGGGAATTTTCCCCGGACATAGGCGTAAATCCTCGAAAACCATTCCCGCGCCCATTCTGCTCCGGTATGCTCGATGATGCAGAGAAGGCCGATGAGCGATTCTTCCTGAACATAGGCAATTTTGTCAAGCGCCCATATATTCTTGTCCACATTCGATAGCGTGCCGAAAAATCCCCCGTAAACATCGTCCCATGCGGTTTCGATATGGTGACGGAAACGTTCCGCCGCGGTATCGAAAAGCTTTTTGTCTTTTCTCCGCACCGCCTCGTAAAGCACATGCCACTGAGCCTGAAAATTGTTTCCGAACGAGATATACTGGGCTAGGTCGTTATCCGGACGGGAAAGGTCCCGGTTCAGGAATTCGTTGATAAGTCCGGAACCGGTATTGTAGAAATTGTTCATGATCGTATCTACGCACCGGTTAGCCACCGATTCCACTTCCGGGTCGGATTTGAATTCGAGCATACGGGTGGCGAGCCGGAGGAAGAGCATCCAGTCGTCCATGACCGCGAATCCGTTCGACGCGGGAGCGTTCTCCCCAAGAATCCCTTTCCCGGCATCGGCAAGGTAGCCCGGTGTGTCGTAGATTTTCAGACATTTGAACAGGATTTCCCCCGCCGTCTCCCAGTACTGTTCATCCCCGTTGGCGTGCGCGTATTCCGAAATGCCGTCGGCGATGTACATATCGGTGTTCACCGATTGGGGAGTCCCGCCAAGAGGTTTCCCCTCCCGGGTAAAAGATTCTGCCCAGAGAGCGTCGCCCTGCGGTCTTGCCCTCATGAGGAATTCCAGCGTTTTTTGCGCCACATCGAGGTATTTCGGATTCGGGTCGAGGTAACGGTAGAGACAGGAATAGACCATGATCCCCCTGCCCGCATACCCGGCTCTCTTTTCCGTGGACAGCCGGGCGCCGTCACGGTCGACTGTGCACATGAATCCGCCGAGTTCGTGATCGATGACATACCTGTCGAAAAACGGCAGAAAATCCTCGAAAAGATCGGAGCGGTAAAGCGTGCGGAGATCGTCGAGCGAATAGTCCCCGATTTTACCGATCTTTTTGACCGGTTTCGCCGGTGGTTCCCCGGAAGTCGGAACGACCGAAAGCCCGGTCGTTCCTGCCGCAGAGAGGGAAAGAAATGTCCTTCTTTTCATCTTGTTTTTCATTTTACGCGAATACGCCCGAAAGTTTTCCGCCTCGTTTGATAATACGTTCCAGGCTCAGAAGGTTGAGCATGAGGTGACGCGGATGATGATAAATATCCGCCCGGGAAGCGTGGGGAGGAAAGTTCCCCTTACGGTCGGTGCTGTCGAACCAGAGAGAATAGCCGTATTGCTTTTTGGTCAGTTTTTTCAGGCAGTAATCGTACTGTTCCGCAAACATGTCGCACGCCCAGGGAGAGCCGATATGTTCGATTGTCTGAAGGGAGCCGATGAGAACGAATACCTCGGCCCAGAGAATCTTGGTCAGCATCCAGGTGTTCTGATCCACATCCTTGCAGTCGTCGAACACTCCGCCGTAGACATGGTCACGGCTCACCTCCACATGACGGTTGAATACCTCCGCCGCCCGTTCGAACAGTTTTCTGTCTTTCCGGCGGACCGCTTCGTACATGATCATCCAGAGCGCTTCCGTCGTATGGCCGCAGGCGGCGACTTTGGCATAGGCTTCGTTTTCGCCCGATGCGCGGGAAAGGTCATGGTTGACAACCATATTCCAGAGGTTGAAATCGGGATTCAGGTGATGATTCATCATGGCATCGATACAGTCGCTTACAATCTTTTCCCACTCGGGATCGGGCCAGGTCACCAGCCAGTTGATTCCGAACCACATGAACTCCATCCAGTACCAGAGATTCCGTGCGCCGGGATAGGGAGAGGAACCGTCTTTGAAATCGGGGCTGTTATACTTTTCGTAACATTTCAGCATGATTTCTTTTGACTGGGCGTGCATTTTCTTGTCGCCGGTGGCAAGCGAGAGTTCCCGAAGCCCTTCGCCGATGTAGCAGTCGCCGGGGAGACTTCCTTTCTCGTCGATCACCTTGCCGTCCTGCGACCATGTGCTTGGAAAATAATTGTCGCCGGAGGGATAGAATTTCATGATGAAATCTTTCGAAGCGATGGCATAGTCGAGATACTTCTTATCTTTGACAAGGCCGTTGTTATACATGAATGAGTAACACCAGATGCCCCGTCCTTCGGTCGATGCGCCCTTGTTCGTGTTGACATGGGAGCCGTCATGGTCGCAGGAGCATAAAAACCCGCCATATTGCCTGTCCACCACAAACTTGTCGAAGAATGCGAGGAAATCATCGAAATCCCAGCGGTACTGTTTGTGGATATCCTGGAAAGTTTTCAGCGTGAATCTGCCGTTGACCGAATTCATGGCAACAGGGGCGGGCGGCTCGGCATTACCCGCAGAAGCGCCGAACAGCCCAGACGCAATCGCAGCCGTGCCGGCGGTTCCAAAGAACGATCTCCGTTTCATTTTTCTCTCCAATTGCTGTAAGAGTATATAGTTACGGTATGGTTATTGTACACGTTTCATTTATATCATGTCTGTAATAAAACATATTAATATTCCCATAAGAACGAAACAAGAGAAATATGGAATACATGAAACGAACCATTTGAAATACCGTTGCCGTTTCGCGGGAACGATGAAACTAATATCTTAAGAAAAGAAGAAACTATTGACAGGATTAACAGGATAGAATTAAAAGAGTTGTGAAAAACTCAGTAGTGTCCGGTTAAAATAGAAAAGAATTGGGCAAACCCCATGTTCTGATTAGATTTAGATTAGCGATAATCATGAATCGATTCAGAAAAGGAGTATTGCCCATGAATAGGAATACGG
>JBAYHX010000275.1:0-4746 GCA_041665965.1 Candidatus Latescibacterota bacterium | reverse complement strand
TCCCGTACAAGGTCCACCACTTTCGGTATCCTGGTGGAACCTCCGACGAGAATCACCTCATCAACCTGATTTTTGCTCAATCCGGCATCGCGAAGCGCGTTTTCAACCGGTTTACGGGCACGTTCTACAAGATCCTTTACCATCTCTTCGAATGTCGCTCTCGTAAGTGCAACATTCATGTGCTTTGGCCCTGTAGCGTCGGCGGTAATGAACGGAAGGTTGATATCGGTCTGCAATGTGTTCGAAAGCTCGATTTTGGCTTTCTCTGCAGCTTCTTTCAGCCTTTGAAGAGCCATTGCATCTTTGCGAAGGTCAATTCCCTCTTTTTTCTGGAAATCTTCCGCCAGCCAATCGACAAGACGCTGGTCGAAATCATCGCCGCCAAGATGGGTGTCTCCATTAGTGGAAAGCACTTCGAACACTCCATCGCCAAGTTCAAGTATCGAAATATCGAAAGTTCCGCCGCCAAGGTCAAACACCGCGATCTTTTCATCGTGCTTTTTATCAAGCCCGTAAGCGAGAGAAGCGGCTGTCGGTTCGTTGATAATACGCTTGACATTAAGGCCGGCGATACGTCCCGCATCTTTCGTTGCCTGACGCTGGGCGTCGTTGAAATAAGCCGGAACAGTTATAATCGCATCAGTCACCTTTTCGCCAAGATAATCTTCCGCAGTCTGTTTCATCTTCTGAAGAATAAGGGCTGATATTTCCGGCGGAGAATATTGTTTGTCATCAATAAACACCCGGGCGGTATCGTTTTCTCCCTTTCCAACTTTATACGGAACAGTCTTGATCTCGTTCTGTACCTCGTTGTATTTCCTGCCCATAAACCGTTTGATTGAATAGATAGTATGCTTTGGATTGGTTATAGCCTGTCTTTTTGCAATCTGACCGACTAACCGTTCACCTTTATCAGTAAAGGCAACAACACTCGGAGTTGTTCTCCCGCCTTCCTGGTTTGGAATAACAACCGGCTGCCCGCCTTCCAAAACAGCTACTACCGAATTCGTTGTTCCCAGATCGATTCCTATCGTTTTCGCCATACTACTTCCTCCTTTTGAAATTATTTTTATATGACTAATAACTTGCAAAAGAAGTGCCACATTATTTAATGGCTTGATTAACAAGCAGATATACTCATTTTGAGGAAATCACCTCTCATCTGTTTTTCTCTGGATGCGCCATTATGGCATACTATATTGTCTTTGTGGCAGCATTCTGCTCGACTCCCCTAGTCCGAATCTAACAAATTCCCTTGACTCCCAGCCGACTTTCCCTGATTTTGATAGCAGTTTTTTGAAAAATAATTGCGGAATCGAATCCTCGATCTGGTTCATTTCGGGATATGCTTTTTCATCGATTTTCGATATTTTTGAAGAATTGGAAGGAAAATTCACCTATGAACTCACGGGAACGGGTGCTGACTGCTCTCGACCACAAAGAACCGGATCGGGTTCCAATTCACCTTGATTTTACTCCTGAAGCCGCCGAAAAGCTCTCAGCCCATCTTAAGCTCGGCAACTCGACAGCCGAAGCATACACTCCCGGTAAAGCATCGGATCTCCCGCTGGTAATGGGGCACGATCTGCTGGTTGCCTGGCATGGAATCGCGACGAGCTATTATGGTAAGGCTTCGGAAGACACGGCTTCGACAAGCTCAGCCGGCGATGGGACTCTGAGCTTACCGAGTGACCGGCCTCTGAGCCTGTCGAAGAGGACTCTGAACTCGTCGAGTGACCGGACACTGAGCTTGCCGAAGAGGACACTGAGCCTGTCGAAGTGTGACGACTACACCTGCGAATGGGGAATCGGCTGGCGGTGGATCGATGTTCCTCACGGCCGGTATACCGAAATGGTGAAACGCCCGCTCAGCGAAGAAAACAGGCTCCCTTCCTACACCTGTCCTGATCCCCATGAATCCTGGCGATACGATGCTTTGCGGGGGCTTCTGGCCGAACACGGTTCCACCCATGCGATTGCCGGCGGGATGCCCTGCACCCTGTTCGAGGCGGCTTGGTATCTGCGCGGTTACGAGGAATTCCTCACCGACCTGATGGTGAACAAGGATTTCGCTCACTCGCTCCTCGACAAAATCTACAAATTCCAGCTGGTTACCGGAACAACCCTTGCCGGGCTCGGAGTGGATATCCTCTGGTTGGGCGATGATTTCGGAACCCAGAATTCCCTGATCGTTTCGCCCCAGACCTGGCGCGAATTCTTCAAACCCCGGTATGCTTCGCTGGTACAGGAATTCCGGAAGATAAACCCTTCGGTGAAAATCGCCTACCACAGCGACGGCAACATCGAAACCCTTCTCCCCGAGTACATCGAAATCGGGGTGGATATCCTCAACGCCGTCCAGCCGAAATCCATGGATCCAGCTCATCTGAAACGGCGGTTCGGAAAAAATCTCTCCTTCTGGGGCACGGTGGACATCCAGGAAGTCATGCCCAACGGCTCTCCTGCCGATGTTGAGGAAGAAATAAAACTGCGCATCGGGACGGTCGGGCCGGGTGGAGGCCTCATTCTGGCGCCGTCACACAATATCCAGCCGGACGTGCCGCTGGAAAACATCCTTGCGTTCTACGATGCGGCGAAGAAATACGGGAAGTATCCGGTGGGATGAAAACAAAATTTCTCGCAGAGACGCAGAGAGAAGAAACGAGAATACTCAGACTTGTTTCGCGATTGGCGGGTCGCTATATTATTTATATGATGCGACCTGCAAGTGCTTTGAGGAGAAGAAAATGACACAAATAGAAATCGATACTGTTCTCAATGAAATGGTTCGGAAGATTGTAGAACGATTTCAACCCGAGAAGATTATCCTTTTCGGCTCTTATGCCCGTGGAGAATTTACGGAAGACAGCGATTTCGACTTCCTCATAGTTATGCCCGTCGAAAACTCACAGCGCCAAAAGGCAAATGAGATCGATCTTGCTCTGGCAGACCGCACCATACCGATAGATATTATTGTTGTAACCCCGGAGCAATACGAAAGCCGGAAAAACCTGATCGGTACCATCATACATGTGGCAGCCCATGAAGGAAGAATAGTCTATGACCGAGCAGCCTGATATAATCGAAGAAACCCGGCGATGGGCAGAGAAGGCCGGAAATGATTTCATCAGCGCCGAATATATTCTGAATCTGGCTGATGATCGCCTTACCGATACAGTCTGCTTTTGAGAAAGCGTAGGCAGCGATCAAACCGGGCAAATAACGACTGTCAATTCTACCGGTTTTTCTATCGTTTTTTAGAAAGGGTTTACGGTATAGGGGGTCAGATGGCTGTCAAAGAAGGAAATGCCGCATTTCGCGACAGGAGAGATTAACTATTACAAAAGTTTAATCAACGCCACGATCACCGCCGCCTGCGCGATCATGAGACCCGCCACCCAGCGGACCAGATCGGTTTTGGTTTGCTCGATTTTCAACTCCAGATCGGACTTTACCTGTTCCAGATTGGATAGATTGACCGTGTTTGATTCAACCACGTCCTTCAAGACGGATGCAATTTCACTGGCGGCTTCTTCTTGAAGGCTGGCATTTTTCAACCGTTGAAATATTGCCAGTGTATCAACAGCGCAGGTTGAGGCTCTTTCCATGGAATCCTTCTTTCTTAATGCGTTGATATTCATAAATATATCTTTCTTGTTATATACTGTCAAGTAAAAAGGTTGCATATTTATTACGGTTTTTTCCCCTTTTTTCCCGTTGTCCCTCTGCGCCTTCTCTCTTGCTTTTTCTCCCCCCGTCGGTTATCATGGAAACGATAAATATTTAATGTCCATAGGACATCCTTCCCTTGAATTGGCAGGAAAAGACTTTTGTGCCACGACTTCCCTTGCCCCTGTTGACGGGGGAAAGGGACTGAGGGTTAGGGGGCTTTTAAATTCCAACCAAAAACGAGAAACCTGTTTGAAATCATTCATAGTTAACGCAGTAAAGAGTCGATACCGCACGATCCATCGCGACATCCTCCTGTTCATATCTACCATTTCGGCGGTGGCGTTTGCAGACAGCATTTTCAATTCGGTATTCAACAATTTTCTGAACGAAACGTTCCAACTTGACAGTTTCAACCGGACATTCCTCGAATTCCCCCGTGAATTCGGCGGATTTCTGGTGGTGTTCGTTTCGGCGACGCTCTTTTTTATCCGGAGCCGGAGGATGGCATTTGCCGCGATCCTCTGCGGGGCTTTCGGGCTGGTCACCATGGCGCTGTTTTCGGTCACCTTTCACTGGATGTTCGTGTGGCTGTTTCTGTTCAGCCTCGGACAGCATCTTTTCATGCCGCTGAACACCGGCATCGCGATGGAGCTTGCCGAGGAAGGAAAAACCGGACGCCGCCTCGGGCAGTTGAACGCCATTCGCAGCACTGCGGCAATTGCAGGGAGCTTTTTCATTTTTCTGGGATTCAAATACTTCCATTTCAATTTCAAAATGTCGTTTCTCATCGCCGCATCGTTCTACCTCCTGGCAGCTCTGTTCCTGTTTTCGATGCATCCCGGAAAAGCGCATCCCCCGGCTCTGCACCTGAAATTCCACAAGGAATACCGCCTGTACTACTGGCTTGCCATTCTCTTTGGCACACGAAAGCAGATTTTCCTCACCTTCGCCCCCTGGGTGCTGGTGACCGTGTTCAAACAGCCCACCGCCACTCTCGCGACACTATTGACCATCGCGGGTATTTCGGCAATTTTGTTCCAGCCTTTTCTGGGGAGAGCGATCGATTCCTGGGGA
>JBAYHX010000274.1:0-4760 GCA_041665965.1 Candidatus Latescibacterota bacterium | reverse complement strand
TTCACAAAGGCAAACGCGCGCAGATTACGCTGTGTATCACGCACCACACGGGAATAATCTTCCAGTTTCATGAGACAGAGATAACGGTAGTAGTAGCGAATAGCTTCACGGCGGAGTTTTTTACAATCCTCGCTTGAAAGCGAAAAGTAATCGTCCACCCTGCTTTTTTCGTACTGTCTCCTCTGAATTTCATAATACTCCAGGTAAGATTCCAGACCTTCCGGACGATCTCCGGCTGGATTGCCGTCCAGTTCCATCTGCATGACACCCAAATCGATGCGCATCTGAATTTTTGTACGGCGATCTTCTCCCCGCACGTAACGAACAATGAGGTCATCCTCAGGGTTGTACCGCCAGGAATCAAGCAGATGTTTGATATCTTCGCTCATACGTTCCTTACCGTTTCGGCAACCGGAGGGTGTTCATTCCCCTCACAGAGATAATATAGCATAATATTATAAAAACGATAAGCAAAATCTCAAGGAACACAAATCGAGATCAAAACTCTTCGCCCAAAGGATAATCCCCCTGCCACCTTTGGTGACATCCCCCTTGTTAAAGGAGATATTAAGGAAATGCATATTCTCTGACAAACCGGAGGGCGAACTCGTCGAGGCCGATTCCGCAGGCAGGGGGATTTTTTTACCTCAGTCCTTGGCCCTCCACCATTCACAGGATGTGAGGTGATGGCTTCTTATAGATTTCCGTAATTCTTGTAAATTTCATTCAGCGGCATCCCGGCGCGAATCTCTTTACGCTCTTCTGTCTCGGCATCGAGGAGCTCCTCGCAGCGGAGCATAACCTCGTCCACCACTTCGGCAGGGATAACCTGAACGCCGTCCGAATCGCCAAAAATGAAATCCCCCGGAAAAACCTTCAGAGAGTGTTTGAGATGACCCGGCATGAATATGGGAGTGTTGATCTCATTTACAATCCAACCGGTGCGGGCGTTCGAGGTGGTTCCCATGGTGAACACGGGAAAATCCTCCATCTGCAAAATAATCCGGGTGTCGCGGACATTGCCGGCAACCACGATTCCGGTAGCGCCGAGGCGCTTTGCGAGGTTGCAGCTCATCTCTCCCCAATGGGCGCAGTATGAATTCGGGCCGGTATCCACGCAGATGACCGCTCCAGGGGTGATCGCTTCCATGACCAGCCTCTGCCTGGCTCCTCCTCCCCAGGGACGGTCGCCGCGTTCGAGAATAACCGCTTCCGGGTCGGCATGGGAATGCATTTTCACCGTGAGCGCATACCCCGCGACCAGCATGTCGCTTTTAAGCGGATAGATGGACTGCGAAAGCATGGATTCACGGATTCCGAGCGAATACAGCTTGTCGAACACCAGGCCGCCGTAAAACCGTTTGTACCGCCGTACCCGTTCCATCGGGTCGATATTCAGGTGACGATATTCAGCCATGAAAAACTCCTTTTGAAATAAGAACAAAGAAAACTATTCTCGCAGAGACGCAAAGTTCGCAAGGCAGAGATACTTGCTATAAAAAGCAAAAATTCATCGGGTTTTCAAAGGAAAAAATGCATGGAATATTATGGCAGGCATTGTTTCGGGAGTCAGACTACTTTCAGTAACTAAATAAAATTATTAGATGTTGTATTATACATAACATAGTTATTATCAGGGTTAAAAAAATCGGGTTTTACAAAGGATGTATAGGTTATGGTCTGAATACTGAAATACCCCTCGCTGACCGTTCCGTTCATCGTGCAGACACTATTCCTTAGCGCTTTGGCTTATACCCCAAGACACGGGCAGGCAGGAACAGCACCGCCCGGAGAAAAGCAAACAGTGCATCGAAGGTTATTCCGATAAGCCGGAACGGCATTGAGATCAGCCAGACAACCGGCCATAAAATCAATGCAGTGAAAGCAAGCGGCCAGCACAGGACAAGCAGAATGAGCCAGCCGACAATTGCAAGAAGCGAACGCATTTCCATGCCCCCGATCGGAGTTACACAGCAAAAAAGAGATATGCTATAAAAAGCAAAAAACCGGCAGATTTTCAAAGAAAAAAATATAAATATCCTTCCCTGCTTTGTGGGTAGAATTTTTCAATTCAGATATGATAATGTTTGTTGAGTGCATCAGATCAAGATGCCTGAATTACAGAGGATACTGCCTTGCCTGCTGTTGTCAGTTGTTAGCTCTGTTTATAATGTATTTGCTCAGCCAGCCACTCTTTCATATTGATATCTTCTTTGTCGCTGTTAGCTATTTCATTAATAGTTTCATTGACAAAATCGTCAGCAAGCTCCAATTTATTAAAAAGTGTATCGCTGATAGATGCAGATTTATTTACTGAAATCATTATTGTTGTGTTTTCATCCCATATTTTCAAAAAATAATCTTTAAATATTTTAAACATATAACTATTCTCATTTTGATGATAATATGCAACTGGCCCCGTCCCTTTTCTTTCAGGTGTTTTTCCATCACCGCCGATGTTATAAAATTCTAAAAACAAGTCGTCCTGACCATAAAACTCCATTCGCATCATAGGCGTTTCTGAGTGTAAACGAAGTTCGAAATTTAATTTTGGGATTGAATGATTCAAGTAATGAGCCACGATAATAGCTCTTATCACTTCTTTTTTGATACTGATTGTGTCAACAATACCACCTTGTTCTTTTTCCATTTGTTTTAAACGAATACCGAAATTTTTTTCGACGGATGGATTACTCAACAATATTTCAATTGTAATATGTTCTTTTATCAATTGTTTGTACTGCATCAGTCTTTTAAGAAAATAATTGGCAGAAGTACCAAAAAACATGATGTGATCTTTTCCTATCAGCAGTTTATTTATATAATAATCAACATTATTTTCGTATATCTCGCGAGGAGTGAATGCATCCCTTCTTTTCAGATATTCTTTTACACGATTTATAATACTGTCAGTAAAATTTTTATCTAATGTTGCGCCCATTACAGGTTGCAGTATTCCGGCAATAACGAAGGCAGTAAATAAACCAAGAAATACATTTGAAACATATTGATCGTCTAATGGCGGCAAGATATGGGTATATATGCTTAATACCAGACATATCACGGCCAATCCATAAGTACACATATAATATACGTATGATCTCATATATCTTGTTTCGCCATTCTCATGAGACATAATTATCCCTCCAGTAAAGGATTGTATTCCTCAGAGTTTGTTTCCTTGGAAATTTCATTATATACCTGTCTAAGCAGAGACATTCCATTGATGCCCAAAGTATCCGGCAGGCACACTGGTTGAAGATGATTGTAATGGTCATAGTTATGATCAACTATCTTTAACCCTATTTTTTCTGCTTCCATAAAGAGTTTCGTGCCCCGGTGAGGCGTTATGAAACTGAGCAATGGGATTACCTTGGGTGATGAACAATGTTTTATAATAAATTCAGCTTTATCATTGAGGGTATTTACAGTTTCTCCCGGTGTTCCTAAAATAAAATTAAGATTTATCCTGTACTTTAATTCCTCTGATAGCTGTAGAATTTTATCAAGGCTATCAAGTGCATTTATTATTGATTTTTTATTCAAGAGATGCAATTGTTCCGGATTGTTCGACTCAACTCCGAAACTTATTTCTCTAAACCCGGCAACCCGCATCAAATTGAGATATTCCGGGTTGATCAAATCTATTCTCGTTTTGCCTCCAAACTGAACAGGAAAAGCTCTGCTTGCAAGATTCTCACAAAGTTTTCTAAAATAAACGCTATCTAATGCCAGAGTGTCATCCCCAAAAGATATCCGTTTTGGTTCAAACAGTCTTATAAGCTGTGCGATTTCTTCCAAAACTCGATCAATTGAGCATCTTCTGTGTTTTCTTTGCCAGTGGGAGGCGAGAGAGCAAAAATCGCAGTCATAGCAGCAGCCCCGACTTGCAAAAACATAATATCTGGTATTACATTTTTTATACATATTAACAGGAATTTTGTCGTACAGAGTAGGTGGCAATTCATCCAAATTACCGATAAGTTCTCTGTTTTGATTTGTGCATACGGAAGCTTCATGCCTATACGATATTCCGCTGACATTATTGTATGAGGAATTATCTTTTATTTTCCTCAATACTTCAACTAGTGTCCGTTCACCCTCCCCTTTAACAACAATATCTATAAAATCGAAATTATTTAGAATCCATATATCGTTGGCACTGGGAAAAATACCACCGATAATCGTAACTGTGTTTTTCCCTTTAAAAAAACGAAGTATCTCGATAGCCGAATTAAAATTGCATGAAACAGCAGTACACATAACAATGTCCGGTTTGTAGTTATTATAAATAGAATCAAGCGAAAGATCATTACCGAACACACAATCAAGTTCTAATGAATGGTAGAAGAATTCAACATCTTCCAACCGGGTTATCGCGTATGAATAGAGCGCTAAAAAGGTCATTGGAATAGCTACGCTTAGCCTGACAGGATTACTGACCCTTGATTCAATAAAAAGTACCCGCATAACGATCCTTACTATTTTTCGGTGTTTCCGAAGAGCCGATTTTTAATCTCGTCTTTCTGATTAACGGACGGATTGAATTTTGCCGTGCAACAGAGATTACCCTATCCATAATACTATCTGCTTATAAATGCAATTATAACTTAAGCATTTGTCAAATCAAAGACCATCTATTAAACCGATTAATTTTTTTGTATATTATTGCTCAATCATGGGAGCTCATTGCAAAAGTCGTTTTGGAAACGAAAAAATGATAAGTTTTATTACTTCAGCCCCCTAACCCTCAATCCCTT
>JBAYHX010000273.1:0-4773 GCA_041665965.1 Candidatus Latescibacterota bacterium | reverse complement strand
GTTTTGGAAACGAAAAAATGATAAGTTTTATTACTTCAGCCCCCTAACCCTCAATCCCTTTCCCCCAAATGGGGCAAGGGAAGTTGTTGCTCCACAGTGTTAGCTGCTTCGCAGGCACGATAAAGATGTGTCCTGCCCTCTCCGGGGGAAGGATGTCCGGAGGACAGAAAAGGGGCTGCCTTCAAAAAAAGACTTTCGCAATTAGCTCATATGATTTGTCTTTTCCATATTGATTTTTATGAGACAATATTTTTTAAGGAGTCCACAACAATATGATCGAATGCGATCTGCATATTCACTCGATACGGAGCACCTGCGGAGTACACACCCTTCTGGAAATTGTTTCCATTATGCGCGGGAAGGGACGGAAAGGCTTTGCGCTGACCGATCATGGACCGGAGCTGGGAACTCCCAGAAATTTCTTTTCGGTCATGCTGCGAAGGATGCCGTCGGAGATCGACGGAATACGGGTTTTCAAGGGAATCGAGTCATCGGTAATGAATACCGAAGGCGAGCTCGACATCGCGCTTTTCGAGGGGGCGAGATATGAAATCATTTTGGCGGGTCTGCACCCTCACGGGGATTTTACGGAAAGCCGCGGAATCGCGGAGAATACCCGCGCGCTTGTGAACGCTGTGCGAAAAAACCCGGAGATCAAAGGCATCACCCATCCGAATTTCACCAGCCTTCCGGTGGACATTGATATTCTGACCGATATGGCAGCCGATACCAATACCGCCCTCGAGATCAACAACTCCCACCTCCGCAACGGCAAGGCGAACCGTGAGACCATTCCCCGCCTTCTCGATCTGGCAATCCGGAAGGATGCGCCTCTCATGATAAACTCGGACGGGCACATGTTCACCGAGATGGGAGAGTTCGAACAGGCGCTGGCTTTTCTGGAGCCTTATGGGATAGAGCAATTCCGGATTGTCAACCGTTCCATGGAAAGCACACTGGAATTTCTGGGGCTGGAAGAGTAAAAACCCTCATTCCTTAAAAAATATTGACAGGATTTACAAGACTCGCAAGATTTCAAGTTTTATCAGTAAATCTTGTAAATCCTGATAAATTATCTCTGTATTGTACATAATTCAGTGGGAGTGGGTTCAGGAGGTTGATTCCTTCGATATTTCCTGTATTTTGACATCCACAACTTTCCCCAGATCGGCGGGATTGAGGAGCATCTGGCAGCCGCGCGCTCCGGCGCTCATCGAGATGAACGGCCAGTTCAGGGCGCTTTTGTCCAGAAAAACCGGGAAACGCTTTTTCGTTCCGACCGGTGAAACCCCTCCGCGAACGTAACCTGTCAGGACAAGCACCTCTTTGAGCGGCACGAGATCGGCTTTTTTGTTCCCGCTTGCTCTGGCCAGCTCTTTGAGATCCAGTTCCCTGTCGCTGGGGATACAGGCAAGGAGAACGCCGGTTTTGTCGCCGCGGACTACCAGCGTTTTGAATACCTGCTCCGAAGGCAGCCCGATATCGCCGGCAACATGGGTGGCGCTCAGGTCGTTTTCATCGACCTGATATTCCCTGATTTCATAGGGAATGCCGAGTTTTTCGATGATTCTCAGGGCGTTTGTTTTCATACGGTTCTATAACACTCCAGTCAGGGTGCGGGTGCTCAGAATTTATCAAGGGAGAGCTGTCAGATTCAACCGTCAGTCAGTCCCTTTTCCCACGTTTATTAGCAAGTTGTATTCACCTCTCGATAAAACCGCACGCACAACAGATCATTCGTTCCCGGGTATCTTCCGGTTCCGATAGGTGTCATAATCGGGCACAAGACGATCATAATCGCCATCCATCAACGGGGAGGAGATCAGGAAATCGGCTGAGGCGCGATTGCAGGCAATGGGAATGTTCCAGACGACCGCCAGCCGCAGGAGCGCTTTGACATCAGGATCGTGGGGCTGCGGTTCCAGCGGATCCCAGAAAAAGATGAGAAAATCGATCTCACTATTGGCTATCTTGGCGCCTATCTGCTGATCGCCGCCCAAAGGCCCGCTCTGGAGTTTGTTCACTTGGAAACCAAGCTCCTGTTCCAATATCTCGCCGGTGGTTCCTGTCGCATATAACTTGTGGTGGGCCAAAAGCACCTGGTTGTATTTTGCCCATTCGACCAGATCATGTTTTTTGTTGTCATGCGCAACGAGGCCTATTTTCTTGTCGTGTTCCATGGCAATTTTTTTATAATACATGCGACTTCCTCCCCTACCTTATGATAGATAGTTATTTTTCTGTTGTTTACGACGCCGGTGATTTTCCATCCCTGCATTCAGCGTTGCTGTTATTCTCCCAGCGATACCACTACTGCAATGCCGTCATGATCCCCGGTAGTATATTCATTGCTATTCACGATAAAGTTATTGAGGTTCAAAAATCCAACGATCCTGTATGCGCTCTTCTTGTCGAGGCTTTGAGCAAATTCATCCCTAGCCCTGTTGAAAGAGCCGTAATGATGATCGACCTTTGAAATCGGGCCAAGTATCTCCCGGCTGAACGCGGCAATGAAGATAAAGCTTCCTTTATAGGAACATGGGCCGAAAACTCTGCCGTGGTTATTGTCTTTTTCCGCGATCTTATTCGAGAAAGCATGGTGCTTTTCCTGTGGAAGCTGAGAATAGAATTTACCCCCAATGTAACCCAGATACCCGCTGGAATGTTGAGACCTGTCCAAATAGCCGGCTTTCTTGAGATTTTCAAAAAGCGTAGATCTGGCTTCTTCACTTGTTTTTGATTTCTTATCAATTATGATGACATTGATCGGTTCGACAAGTATCCTGTTTTCCCATTTGAAACCAAGCCACCGAGCTTTGGTCATATCCTCTTGAAACATCCATTTCCCAATTGCGGGAAACCCCTCCGGACTTGCAATATCGGACGTATCAACATTCGGTGCATCCGGTTTCTCGGAAGATATCACTATCGCAGAAAACTGGAACAACAATACTGATAGTATAGTTGCTGTCAAGACTGCTTTATACATGGTTGAATCCTGAAAGTTGGTTTTCATCAATCGGATGTTTCCGTAATTCATAGGGTAGGTCGAATTTTTCAAGGACGAGAATGGCGTTTGCTTTCATGGGGTAAATTTAAAGGTTTAATATCAAGTATAGGGGAACGCTGTCGCCTGAATATATTCGTTGGGCTTTATCATTCATCAGATTTTGCAAGTTGTTTAATAACCATAGAGAGTTCTACAACATCAATGTGATCAGGACATTCTTGCCAATTGTGCCGCCAACAAACAATAACATCACAATCGTTTGGAGAATGTCCATGATCTCGGAAATTTCTACTTTCATATTCAAACTCGATACGAATACGTTGCCACTTACCTATGTCAATTTGACGTTTGGCCTCACAATCAGGAAAACCAGCTTGAACAGCTTCAACAGAGTAGCCGAGTTCACGCGCAACCATGCCGAAAAGAAAGATAACACCATTTTCATTAACAGGCTCATGTCTGAGTCCCCTAAAATCAATGGGATTGCCATAAACTGGTCGATCGTTCAGTTTAAAATGCTTATGTGAGTGTGCGACCTTTAATAATTGTGATGGTTCCTGTGAAACAAGATTACAATTTTTGTTACTTGTTATCGTTGCTTGCACAGGTAAGAGAGCCAAGACATCACTCCATTGAGGTTTATCTGCTGCAAATCTTCTGAATTTATTAGGAATTTGAGACCATGGTCCAAAATGGTGTTCGAATGTAGCAGTACTATAGTTACCATAATTTTTATATTGAGAACGGGCAGGTATTTGGCGCAATTGACGCACAGCTTTGCCCCAATCTGCCAGAAGAGTATCGTCATCAATTTTCACATTAGTAGTATCTGGCTTCAACCCTGCATCTGAAACAGCACTATTCCAATTCGGGAAGTGTTTAAGAACATAATATTCTCTAATACCGGTGTGAGTAATAAATGCAGATCGTGAAGGGGTTCTGCCCAACTTCATTGCCGTTAATTTGATCGCTTCTATTATTTCATTCCTGTCTGGTGAATGTCTCTTCATAATTTTATTTTCTCTTTTTACTTATTGCCCAGCAAGTAATTCTCTATTTTTATTCACACCACATATAATATCATTGGTGTCGAGCTGTGTTAATATTATCCATATTATTCTTTATTACAACAGCAATATCAATTTATGAATTTAAGATTTGTTAATGAATATTTGAGAGATTTTCTTCCGTCTTCCGCCTTTATTTCTTTCATTGCGGTTCTGCGTCTCTGCGAGAAATTTTCTCTTTTCTGTCTTCTATCTTCTATACCCCTCGAACACTTTTCCCCAGCCGCCTTTCATGGCTTTCTTGATCCGCTCTTCGCCGAACGCCAGATACCAGTACCAGTCGTAGTACAGGGTGGAAACAAGGCCTCCCAGCGGGGCATTTTCAAGGCGGCGGACATGTGACGCGCCGGGAGTTTCGGTGATGGTGAATTTGAACCGGAGGTCTTTGAGGTCTGCGCCGGCAATGTCCATCTCATCGATGTCGCCGGTTCCAAGGCCGGATTCG
Source organism: Candidatus Latescibacterota bacterium (assembly GCA_041665965.1). Lineage (GTDB taxonomy): Bacteria > Latescibacterota > Latescibacteria > Latescibacterales > Latescibacteraceae > JAUYCD01. The sequence continues at coordinate 251 of JBAYHX010000273.1, read as the reverse complement.
TGCGCCATCCTGATATAGCCGATCTCGAGCGGTTCGAACCCCATGAGATAGAGAGCGGCCGCATCGAGCGCAACAGGGTCGGCGGATGCGAGAATAAGATTCTTTTCATAAGGGAGAAGGTTCCTGGTGTTTGATCCCTCACCTGCAAAGACACCGTCCATGACAGCGAATATGCCGGGATGCATCTCTTTTTGGAGAGCTATGGCATCGCACAGGGCTTCATCGAGGAACGGGGCAAATGCGCGGATGTT
>JBAYHX010000272.1:0-3461 GCA_041665965.1 Candidatus Latescibacterota bacterium | reverse complement strand
AATCTCTCCCGGAATCCATTTTATACATGATTGCCGAAACCTATCTACAAATATATAAAATATTTACTTCCGAGCAAATGGTTCTTAAACCCTTTACATGCAACTCATGTGAGCAGGATTCGAAAGGTCAGGAGCACGGGATAGCCGATTACCCCCTGACAGCCCAGCGGAGGATGTCTAAAAATTTTGGAGGTTTGCCCTGCATCAGGATGCCGATCCGGAATATACGCCCGCCGGCCCAGACCGAGAAAAGGGTGAAGAGAAGAACTCCCACAACGCCGACAAACGGCTGCCAGACAGGGATACCGCCGGAAGTGCCCAATCTGAGCATCATCAACATCGGTGTGAAAGGCGGAAACAGAGAAAGCCAGGTAGAGAAGGCGCTTAGCGGCTCCCTGAGCACCGGCGTCATGATAAACATGGGTATCATCATCGGCAGCATCGCCGGCAGAGCCAGGGATTGTACGTCTTTCAAATCGTTGCAGGCCGACCCCAGAGCGGCAAGCATCGATCCGAACAAGAATACTGCCAGGATCATGAGAGCAAAAAACCACGGGAGCAGATGATAGGGAATATAAGCGTCGAGCCCCATATACTTTGCGGCTGTGATTCCGCCGATGATATATACCGCAGAGGCTGTCAGCGACACACCCACACCGCCGATGACTTTCCCCATCATGAATTGGAAAGGATTTATCGAACCGAGCAGCACCTCGGCAATGCGCTGGCTTTTTTCTTCCATAACCGAGGTAAGGAGCGGATTTGCCCCAAGGATGATCATGAAAAACATCAGCATGATCATGATCATGGGAATGCCTATCGCCGTACCTTCATTGCTGCGTTTGGCATCTTTGAATTTGCCGGTTCCCGCTTCCAGCGAGGCAAGTCCCAGTCCGTCGATATTTACCCATGAAAAAAGGTCCCTGATTTTTGATTCATCTATACCGGCATCGGCAAGCCGAAGACTGCGAAGCTGGTTGTTGACCGGCCATGATAACCATCTCCGGAGATCGTCCATTACCGCGTTCTTGGAGTGATAGGCAATGCGTGATCTTTCGGGATTGCCCGCAGGATGCACAACATCGGCGCCGATTTCCACAAAAGCGTGCAGCTTTTTAGCACGGATACGGTCGGAAAGTTCCAGCCGCAGCTTTTCGGGGTCCGCGTTGTTCGTTTCGATGATCTCGATAAGATATGCCGGCTTGACTTTTTTACCTTTTTTGGTATCGTACACTTCGGTTTCGTTTCTTGTTTTTGCTGCCTGCACAATGGAATCGGCAATTTTCCCTGACCAGTCGATGACTGCAATTTTTTTATCGGAAGTGTCGATATGGCTTTCTGAAAGCTTCATGGCTATAAAACCGCCGCTCATGAAGATCGGCATCAGAACGAGGCCGATTATGAATCCTTTGGTTCTGACAGCAGCCTTGTATTCCCGCCAGGCAAGAGTCATGATCTTACGCATGTTTTGCCTCCCTCGCCTCGGGCCCGGCAATCCTGATAAAAATGTCATGGAGCGATGGTTTTGCCAGTTCAAAGCTCTCTATTGATGTTCTGGACAGAATAGTTTTCAGAACATTCCGTGGATCGCAGTTCGGCGAAATACGAAGTTCCTGCATCCTTCCGAAATCGTTTATGCTTTCAACGCCGTCAAGTTCCTGCAATGCCGGGAGACCGCTTTCGGTCTTGATGCGGATCGTATCGGTGCCATAGGTATCCTGAATGGATGAGAGGGTGCCGTCGAGCACTTTTCTCCCCCGGAAAATCATGAAAATAAAATCGCACATATTTTCGGCCATGTTCATGTCGTGTGTGCTGAATATCACCGTTGCTCCCTTTTCCCGAAGTTCAAGGAGGGAATTTTTGAGGATTTCCGTGTTGACCGGATCGAGCCCGCTGAACGGTTCATCCAGTATGATCAATTCCGGTTCGGTGACCACAGTCGCCAGGAACTGGACTTTCTGGCTCATTCCTTTGCTGAGCGCTCCCACTTTTTTAGCGGCGCAATCGGACAGATCGAGTTTCACAAGCCACCGGTCGACCTCTCCGGTTACATCTTTTCCGCTCTTGAGTTTCCCGTAAAACTGAAGTATCTCGCGCACCTTCATATTTTTGTAGAGGCCCCGTTCTTCCGGGAGGTACCCTATTCGATCGGTGCAGGCGTTCCTGGACTTCTCGCCGAACAGGAGTATCTTTCCGCTGTCCGGATAAAAAATGTTCATGATCATACGCAGCGTCGTTGTCTTGCCCGATCCGTTCGGTCCGATAAAACCATAGATGCTTCCCTGAGGAACCGAAAGAGAAATATTGTCAACCGCGAGTGTTTTGCCGAATGTTTTGGTTACATTCTGTAATTCGACTGTGTTCACGATAGACCTTTCACGCTGTTATTTTCTTAATAGGAGTTTCATGATGACCCGTTAAATAGTATTAAAAGTTTTCAAAACCTCACCCGGCCTTCGGCCCCCCCCTCCTCATGAGGAGAGGGGGATAGGGGGTGAGGTTAAAAAACCGGAAGATAATGTAAAATTTCTTTTTGCCGCATCATCTTGCATAATTTCACAGGATTAAATGCTAAGTTTTCATAAATCTCGGGAATCTCGTGAATCATGTCAAATATAATTCACTTCTCTTTTCTTTGCGAACTTTGCGAGAGATCTTTTCTTCTGTCTTCTGTCTTCTGTCTTTTTACCCGTTCCGTTTATCAACAACCCGCGGATATTTTGCTCCCGGCGAAGGGAAATGGCTCGGTTCGACAAAACGGACAGTCGGTTCAAATGAAAGCCGTCCCAGAAGAAGATGCCGTATCGTAGCTTCACGGTGCTGGTAACTGCGCAGCTCATCGGCGAAAAGCCGGTCGTTGACTTCGATGAGAATTTCAAGGTTATCGCCTTCGTCGCTCCGTGAAACAACCAACTGGTAGCGAACAGGTATTTCAAACATCCGGTTCAGCAGTTCCTCCACATCGCGGACATAGATGTTGACTCCCCGGACAATGATGAAATCGGTTTTCCGGCTTCTTATCCGTGAAAGACGGGCATGGGTGCGCCCGCATCGGCAGGGTTCGTAATTCAGCGATGTGATGTCTCCCGTCCGATATCTGATGAGCGGCATGGATTCCCTTGCGAGAGTGGTAACAACCAACTCTCCCTCACAACCGTGTTCAAGCACACTGCCTGTTTCGGGATCGACAATTTCAGGAAGGAAATGATCCTCCCATATATGGAGGCCGTCCTTGTACTCACATTCTCCCGCCACTCCGGGTCCTGTGAGTTCGCTGATTCCATAAATGTCGTATCCTTCGATACCCAGTGTTGTTTCGATCTTAGACCGAATATCCTCGCTCCAGGGTTCGCCTCCGAACAACCCGGTTTTAAGCGAAAGCTGCTGGCTCTGTATGCCCTTCTTCTTCATGGAGTGGGCAATCTGCATGGCGTAGGAAGGGGTGGAGAACAGACAGG
>JBAYHX010000271.1:0-4899 GCA_041665965.1 Candidatus Latescibacterota bacterium | reverse complement strand
GAGATTTGTCGAAAGGATCATCACCTATATAGAGAGCCATGATACCCTTGGTGACCGTTCCCAGCCAAACCCACCCATCGTCATCTGCGCATATTTTATATATCTTCGCGGTGGGGATATCGCCGTCGAGCGGAGAATAATGTTCGTACTTTGTAAAAGGGTATCCGTCGAATACCACCGCCCCGGAAGACGGGATCGGTTCGAGATTATGACTATTGGGTTCTTCCGCATCCGGCTGATTAAGCTGTAAATTCGCCACCCAGATATTGCCGTGTTTATCCCGGGTAATATCAGAACAAGCGCAATATCCTATATTTATAGTATCTTTTATGATGGTATGGTCGGGATCGAGGGGAATCACCTTGTCATCGGTTTTTTCGGGAGTGCCGTTGTCCTGAATCACAAACACTCCGCTTTTAACATTCCCCCAGTCGGAAAGCCAGACATTCTCGTTATTGTCAAGGGCAACAGCATTTGGTGTTCTCTTAAAACCGTCACTTTGACCATAGGTTGTCCATATATCGTTCTGAAGACGGTGGAGTAAATCAATTCCTTCCCCTATAGAAGTTGATGCCCATACAACGTTGGCATCCGTTATCTGTATTTTGGTAAATTTCCCGCTCCGGGGTCCCGGAACCGGTTCTATTTCCACAAAACCGGTGTCGGCGTAACATTTTATACCATCGTCTTCAGTTCCCAGCCAGGCTTTTTCTCCATTAGAGAATAAACTTATAAATTTAGTATTATCCTTCTGATACCACAATAAACCTATTTTTATGTAGAGCCCCCTGCTCCCGACCGCCAGATAGGTTCCCAGACCTTCGGATATTTTATAAATACTACCAGGAATTCCGGTGCTCTGGAAAGCGCCGTTCCCTTCATTAAAAGCAATCAGACCGTATTTAATTGTGCCCAGATAAATGGTTTCTCCTGAAAGCTCTTTGATGTTCATAATGGATGTAAAACCGCCGGAGTTATAGGTATAGGTTTTCCAGGAGGATTTGTCATCTATATTCGGATTGTTTTCATCTGCCACTGCCAGACCATTTTCGGTACAAACCCATATTTTATTATTAATAACCTTTATTTCTTTTACTGCCGTACCCAGAGGGATATTCCCGAACTGCTTTATTGTCCGAAGTTCGCCGGTGCCTAGATTCAGAATGTCCACACCGTTCGAATGTCCGACATACAAAACGCTGTCATTTTTTGCGTAAATATACTGCACACTTATTTTATTCGGTTCATATTCCGGGAAAAGTATCGGATCGAACTGTGCGTTTTGGGGGTCAAACCGCCAGAGACCTCCGGAGACGAAACCGATATAAAGATAGCTGGGTGAAACTCCCAGGCACTGGACATTACCTGTTTCCAGTCCATGGTTTTTATAGTAAAGAGTATACTGGAGTGTCTCGGGATTATAACGAAATAATCCGGCCGGGGCCGCTCCATAGATATTACCTTTAAACTCCACCACATCCTGCACATTATACATGGGCGCGTATCCTTCCCAATCGGGGTACGAAACCGCATATGCAGAATTTATTCCGAATTTTGCCATAACAAGGAACGATAAAGCAGAAACCAGTAAGAATCGGCGAATCATACAACCCTCGCAGTATTATGCCGCTTTTTATACACCGAAATTAAGAACAACATCAAAGAGAACACAAAACATCCCTGACTGAACAGGTTTCCGTAACGGGCATAAATAGTCATACCCGTCTGAGGAGAAATGGTTCCAATGAGCGTTGTACGCTCGAACGTTTTCGTTTTTTTTACTATTCTCCCATAGGGATCTATGATCATTGAAATACCGGTATTGGCGCACCGTACCACCGGTCGGTGAAATTCGATTGCCCGCATGACAGAAATCATGGCATGCTGAACCGGAGAGGTACGGGGGCCGAACCAGACATCATTGGTAATCACCGTTATGAACTGTGAGCCTTTTACAACAAATCTCCGTATCAGGTCTGGGAAAATGGATTCAAAACAAATCGCCACATTGAAAGGCGGAAGCTGTTTGGATGTAAAAACCACTGTTTCTTTACCCCTGCACCAGTTCGCCTGCCCCCATTCCAATTTTCTGAGCCCGGGGAACAATTCATCAAGAGGAATAGCTTCGCCGAAAGGAACCAAGTTCATTTTATCGTACCTTTGGACTTCGTTTTCATTTGGCAAAAACAGTCCGGCTGCATTCCATGTTTCCTGTGTTGAAAAATCAATTGCCGGAAGTCCTGTCAGAAGAGGCACCCCGTTGAAATCCACAAAATTCTGTATCATAAAGCGATAGCCCGGCGATTCGAGCAGATAGGTAGGAACGGCGGTCTCCGGCCAGATAAGGAGATCAGGTTTATATGCCATCGTATTTTTACTCATCGTGGTGTAGAGATTGACATTCCATAACACCATATTTTCATCCCACTTCTCATCAGGAAGCACATTCCCCTGCACCAGAGCGACAGTAATCTTCTTTCCGGTATCGTGCGCAGTGCGAATCACCACCTGAGAGTATACTAACGGGATAAGAAAGAGAAGACACAGAAAAACGATCCGTGAAACGCATCGTCTCCGAGCCAGAAAAATAATCGAGACATTTACCATAGCCACCCACCATGATACTCCGAATGCACTGGTTATATCCGCGAACTGAATCAGCCAGTGATAGCAGGTCTGTGAATTTCCAAGAATCATCCATGGAAACGCAAGCTGGTCGAAGGAACGTATCCATTCCAGACCTGCCAGAGTAAAAGGAAGGGAAAAAAGCCAGAGGCGTGGATATACCATGCGGACAAATCCGGCGATCACAAACGGAAGCGCAGTAAATACTGCCATGACAAGCACCGCAAGGATCATTCCTGGCCATGTTACATGACGGATCCAGGAAATGGTGATGGAAAAGAACACCACTCCGGAAAACCATGTCCAAAAAAACAGCGGCCGTAATGAGAGTTTTTCTGTGAGCACAATCAGAGGAATCAGGGCAACATATGCCAGAAATCCCAACCCGAAGGGAGGAAATGCAAAACTCATCAAAAGAGCAGAAGTGAGAGCCAGAATGCAAGCGGTCGATCGTTTCATTCTGTGTCCTTATCCTTCGAGTCGGAAGAAACGTTTTTATCGTTACCGCTTGCGGCAAGGGATTTCATTATTCTCTTTCTATTCTGGAAATATGCAACTTCTGTATACCCCGCTTCCCGGAGAATTTTAGAAGCTTCACTGAAATGCCTTCCGATATGTTCCGGACGGTGTGAATCGGAACCGACTGTCACCGGTATATTGCGGCTTTGTAAAACCTTTAGAAATTCCAAAGAAGGATACTGCTCTTTTGCCGCAGTGTCGAACCCGGCAGTATTCAATTCGAATGTCAACCCCATCTCGGCAAGAACGGAAGCCGTTTTTTCATAATACGGTGTCATATCGCCATAAAAGCGGTATCCCATCCTTTTGATATTGTCGATATGGCCGGTAATATCGTAAAGGCCGCTCCGGGCGGCGCGTATTATCATTTCAAAAAAAAGTTCGTAAATATCTCCAAGGTCTCTTTCCTCAAATACATTTTTATATTTATCCTGGTCAAACGGCCAGCCATCGAGGTAATGGATCGAACCGATAACATAATCAAAACCGGAGGTGCTTATTATTTCTTTAATCTCATCGGTACGGTCCGCAACCATATCCATCTCGCAGCCAAGCCGTATTGTAATTCTGCCGCTGTAACGGTCCTGTAATTCATGTACGCGGTCGATATACCGGGGGAGATCCGCAAAACTCATGCAGAGATGCGGTTCCGGCATCACCGGCATATGATCCGAAAATCCGATTTCAGCAAGCCCTATACTTATAGCCTGTTCCACATACTCTTCCATGCTGCCGTATGCATGATTGCACAGGGTGGTATGGATATGATAATCGGGAAGTTGAATCTTCATCATTCGTTGCTCTCAGTCAGTTAATCTATCGGGATTCGGGAAGCCTTTTTTTCCTCTCGACCATTTCTTTGAACATGAGGGCATTTCTCACCGCATACCCCTGATGGCAGTTATTGAAAAAGGCATACAGTTTCCAAACCGTTTTTTCCAGAGCCTTTACTTTCTCGACCCACTCTTCCATCTCTTCTTCGGAATAGAGGTAATTATACCGGTCGGCAGATTTACTCCACCAATTCTGCGCATTTCTCCCGTGGAACCTTATATATGCGGCTCCTCCGGTTGCACGGGCTACAGGGGGCATCATATCCCCTATTTGCGGTTCATCCACCGAAACGAAGTGAATTTTCAGGTCATCGAGAAAGCGAAAAACCTCATCACGGTTCCAGCTGTTGTGACGAAATTCCACAAACAAGTGAAATTTACGGTATGTATCCGCCAGACAAGCGATATATCTACGGTTTCCGGCATCATTCCTGAACTGCCAGGGAAACTGGGCCAGGATTCCGGAAAGCCGTCCGGACTCCCCTAACGGACGAATGGATTCGATAAAGGTTCCCGAAACATCCCTGTCTTTCAGCTCATGGGTAGTCGATCTGTTGGCTTTGACGATAAATTCGAAATCCGGAGGAGTGGCGCGTATCATTCCCTCGAACACTCCCGGTTTTGGAATACCATAGTAGGTGGTGTTGATTTCCACCGCACGGAATATATCCTTGTAATACGCGAGCATTTCTTTCGGCTTTATTTCTTCCGGATAAAAAACACCTTTCCAGTCCTTGAAACTAAAACCCGATGTTCCTATGGCGATCATAATTTTCTTACCGAAAGCACTGCTTTGGGACACACCAATGAGTAACGATCACTCCGGTTTCCTTAGATTGCTTCGGACAGCGCCCCACAATTGAAGAGTCGGCGCAAAAGGAGGCCGCGCCACACCCATTTCCGATATTATTGCTGAAATGTT
>JBAYHX010000270.1:0-4911 GCA_041665965.1 Candidatus Latescibacterota bacterium | reverse complement strand
TCGCTCCCGCCGCTGATGAGCCGAAGATTTTCACTTGGTGTTGGGAGAAGAATATCTTCAAGGCTGTTAAATCGGCGGCTGAGAAAATCGGACAGGGTAAACTCGGGATGTTTAATATTGAGAATGGTGTGAAGGTTTGCGCCTCCGAGGTCCGCATCAACAAGGATAACTCTGTAGCCCATGGTGGCAAGCGCCACTCCGATATTGGCGGTAATGGCTGTTTTCCCGGTGCCTCCTTTTCCGCCGGCGAATGTCCAGACATTTTTAGCGTTGTTTTCCTGAAGGATACTGATTATATCCTGGCTAATACTCGAATTGTCGTTATTTCCACTCATGTATACAAACCAGGGTGAAATAATACACAAAAAAACAAGAACGAAAGAAAGACTCTTTTTACTATCGTATGGCTTTAACAACAAGTTGAATGGTTTTTTTACCCATCCATTCATTCTCTTCAACGTTGAAAAGTACATCCATCGGCGGAGCATCGCTCCTTACCCGGTTCTTGAATTCGCCCATGTTGAATCCAATGGCATCAAAACTGGCCGTACCATCAGTCAGTTTGAATTTCAGATGATTTTTCCCAACCACCCGTGAATCGCTTGCAGCCTTTAAATTACGGATCAGGAAAAGGGGTATGGGATTATTTTCACCAAACGGAGCAAGTTTGTTGAGGAAAGCGATCATATGATTGTTCAAACAGGAAAAATTGATCTCCGAATCTATCGTTATGCTCGGAGCAGGAATGCCCAAAGGCAGATCACGACCGATTATCTCGCCGAACTTCCGCTTGAAATCATCAATTTTGTCTGCTTTTATCGATAATCCGGCAGCGTATTTATGGCCGCCGTAGGTGTCCAGAATATTCTCGCATTCACTCATTGCGCCGCAAATATCAAATTCCTTGATGCTCCTTGCCGAACCTTTACCAACACCGCCTTCGAGAGAAATAAGGACTGTGGGCAGGTAGTATTTTTCAACAATCCGTGAGGCGGCGATTCCAATCACCCCCTGGTGCCAGTTTTCTGAGGCAAGCACAATACCGTTGTTCCAAGCATCCTGCCCCAGATCACGGATCATGGATTCCGCTTCTGCATATACCCGGTCGTTCATCTCACGGCGGACTGCGTTCTCCTTTTCGATATCATCGGCGATCTCCAGCGCTCTGAGCCAGTTTTCGCACGTGAGCAGCTCCACTGTTTTGGCGGCGCTCGATAGCCTTCCCGGCGCATTCAACCGTGGCGCAAGAAGGTAAATGATATTGTTGGAATTGGAGCGGCCTTTCATGGCTTTCGATATCTCCATGAGGGCGGCGAGCCCTGTGTTGGCGGTATTTTTCATGCGCTCGATTCCGAATCGTGCCAGAACACGGTTCTCATCCACAAGCGGAACCACATCAGCCGCAGTTCCCAGCGCGACAAGATCTAAATCATCGTAAAGATCGGTGGGGTCCATTTCCGTATCGATAAAGAGCGCCTGAAGAAGCTTGAACATCACCCCCACACCCGCAAGATCACGGAATGGATAACTGCTGCCCGCCAGTTTGGGATCCAGGACTGCAAGGGCGCTGGGAAGCTGGTTAGCCTGCGGTTCGTGATGATCGGTGATAATGAAATCCATGCCTTTGCTTTTTACATGCTCCGCTTCTTCGAATGCAGTGATTCCTGAATCGACACTGATGATAAGCGATACACCCAGTGAAGATGCCCGGTCAATGGCTTCCTTCGAAACGCCATAACCTTCCTTGAAACGGTCGGGAACGTGGTAATGAACTTTAATTCCGAGACTGGTCATAATCCTTACAAAGAGAGCAGTTCCACAGACTCCGTCGACATCATAATCGCCCAGCACCATGATCTTTTCGCCCGAATTCATGGCTTTTTTCAGCCGGTTTACTGCTATATCCATATCTTTCATAAGGAAAGGATCGCGAAGGTCATCGAGCGAGGGATTGATAAATGACGTTGCTTCTTTGATAGTGGTAATGCCACGAATCGCGAGCATCCTTGCAAAATGAACAGGCATGGGCTGCTCGTGGATTAATCGTTCAACAATACTTTCTATTTCTTGACCGGTCAAAACCCAGCGAGGTACTTTTTCTATCATTTTTATTAAAATCCATACTTTAAAGTCATGCTGATGTAGTTTCTAATCTGAGGCGGTTGCTTGACCGTCCCTCTCACAACCCTTTTTAATGCGATAATGCAATCATGACCGGATTGCTTCCGGCTTTCGAAAAGATTAATATCGAAACCAAAGGTCTGATCAATTTCCCTGCGTTCGACCGTACTCTTTTCCAGAGAATAGTCTTTTCGTATGGCATATACATAATGCGGGGCGAGAATCATCCAGGGAGCAAACTCATACTCGACTGTAAAATCGGCAAACCTTCTGATGCCGTCTTCAGCAGGGATCCTGAAATTCTTTGTGGTTAATCGTCCGTAGTCATTTTCCTCGAACATGATTCCGGCGATAACTCTCGTCTTTGAAGATACCTCACCATGTATCCATGTTTCCGAAGACACCCGCCGCGTGATAGTGCTTCGCGGCGCGGAATCCGAATCAAAATCAAAATCAATATAGCTGGCGTAAAGACCTACCTCATGACGTATTTCCATAGAAGGCGCTGGAGAATATGCCAGAGAAGGAGAGAGCTGATACGTTTTCATCCATTTGTTCTGAGATGACTGCGATACGTCAATGTTTACATAATGTGTTTCCAATACCCGAAAGTCAAGTGCTGTCTTTAGATTTTCCGTCAACCTTCGTTTATATTTAGCCCCCCCTTCAATTTTTAATTCATCACGGTTGTTGTTTACACCCTGCGGAGTATCAATTCGGGTACGTTTTATCCATCCGATTACATCGAGGCTGTCCTTTTTCCCAAGGACTATCCCAAAAATTCCCCGTGTATAAACATCAGTCTGAGTGCGGGAACGGATGATCTGCTCCACATCATTTTCATCTTTGCTGTATCCGGCCTCTAAAAGCGCCGAAAAAAACCGTCCGAGATATCTGCCATATTTCCCTTCGAATTCCTTTACGCCCCCGGTCGAATTAGTCTTATACTTTGAAGAACCGGTACGGTTGTTTGCAGTATCATCGATCTGACGGTTTCCAAGATTAACTTTTAATGCTAAAGCCGGCATCGCCAATAAATTTTCTATGATTCCCCGACGGAGAGTCAGTACCAGACCCTGATCGATTGATTCCCTCTGTTCAATGTTCTTCCGGTCTATATCGGAGAGATAGCCTCTCCGGGAACGGTTATTCCGAAATTCCAGCCCCATATTTGCAAACGGAATTTTATACGCCAGAGCGCCCTTTATCTGAAAAACGTCGTTTGTGCGTTTCAGTGTTGAGGTTCCACCGTTTAAATCCATTTGCGCATTAAGGTTTTTCATACCCGAAAGGGGAGCGCCTGAAAAATGGATATCTCCGGAAAAAGTGGTTCCGGCGTCACTGTAATCAAACCGGCGGTCGTCGATCTGTCCTAAATTGCCCGACATGTTCCAGTTCGAAGAAGGCTTGTAGCGGACCGAACCGCCATAAGAAGTGGTCATGAGTGTGTTGCCCAGCCGGTTCATGGTATCCCTGTTCCAATCCTCGCTCATGTTCACCCGTACATTTATCTTGTCGGTATACTCATAATCCATTTGAGCGGTATTGTAAACCTTGTCATACCAACGGTCTTTTAATTCCGTTCCTGTGGTAAGGTTCACACTTGTGGAAAGGGCGCTCTCAACAGCGAGCTTAAGGTTCTCTTTCAGGGAGAATACACCTGAATTGTTTGTCTGCCAGGTGAGAAGACGGTCATTTCTCTCAAAAACTGTGCTGCCGATCTTGCCCTCCGCTTCTGCATCTCCCGCACAGATTGAAAAAAATCCGACGGCAGCGATGACGAACGCCGTCGCAGTCAACCTCATGGCTCCAACTCCGCTTGATCATTTTTCCAGAAGCGCTTCGAAAAGAGCATTGGTCAGTCCCACGTAATCCTGCACGCTCAGGTTTTCCGGCCGCAGATCGGATCTGATACCGGAGTTTTCAAGAATTTGCCGGGATTCCTCTTCCGATATTCCCTGTGAAACTATATACGGAATGAGCGTATTTCGCACCATCTTGCGTCTTTGACGGAATGCCGCGCCGGTCATTTCGAAAAACATCCTCTCATCCCGAAGCGGGAAAAAATGTTCCGGGCTGAATGTAACTGCCACCACACTCGACATTACTTTTGGAGGAGGGTCGAACGCCCCCGGTTTGACATCCATAATCTTGTTTATCCGGGCGCACAATCCAAGGTTTATGGTCGTGAGGCCGTAGTCTTTTATTCCGGGTGAAGCGAGAAGCCGCGCGGCAACTTCTTTCTGCGTCATAAGAACCGCAAACGATATAAGCGTCCTGTTTCGGATAAGAAGATCGATGACAGGAGTGGAGATGTTGTACGGTAAATTCGACACCACCTTTATCCGGCCGGGAGTATCATGAAAAACCTCTTTCATGTTTATAGCGAGGATGTCGCCTTCTATCAGGCGAAACCCGGATTTTCCCGCGAACTGCTCCCGGAGCTTACCGGTCAGGTCACGGTCGATTTCCACACAGGTGACCTGCTTTGTACAATCAAGGAGCCGTGAGGTAAGCACTCCCTTTCCCGGACCAATCTCCAGCACAGTATCTTCAGCGCCAATATCCGCAGCTTCAACAATCCGGTCGGCGATAGTTCCATTTGTCAGGAAATGTTGTCCGAACCTTTTTTTATTTCGCTGTCTGCCCTCTCTTTCCGTCATTTATACGCCAATACCAAACAATGCACATGCAGTGTGTCCGGTAACAGCGGCTACCTCCTTCTCATCAATACCCTTGATCTCCGCCAGTTTCTTTGCCACCTCGCCCACATAGGAAGGCTCATTACGG
>JBAYHX010000269.1:0-4928 GCA_041665965.1 Candidatus Latescibacterota bacterium | reverse complement strand
TCGGAGGTATATACGCTACTCTTTGTACCGAGCATGCACGGGAAAAAAGCGGCGCGGATTCTGTAATCAGCTCCTCTCTCCCATCCGAAATCATACCTTCAATAGAGGCGCTCGGTGGAAAACAGGGTGATTATCCCATTCCGCCTGACAGCTTCGACCAATGGCCTGAGCCTTTATGGAGCTTGTATGAAAATCTCCCTTCCGCGGTAGTTCAGACTTCGCGGGGCTGCCCCATGCGTTGTACCATGTGCGCCTCACATCTTCTTTCCCCCGGATTCCAGCATCGCGACCCATTGAAAACCGGAAAAACCATTTATGATCTCGCTCTCCAAAGATCCTGCTGCGATGTTGCATTTTATGACGACGCTCTTCTCATCGACTCCGACCTTTACGCTCTGCCGTTATTTAAGGTGTTGGGAAATTTCGAACCACCGGTGAGGCTTCATACGCCAAACGGCCTTCATGTGCGTGAAATCACCGGCGAGCTTGGATATGCGATGAAACGGGCCGGTATGACCACCATACGGCTGAGCCTTGAAACATCCTCCGACACGAGCGCCGGTGAAAAATATTCAGGCAAGGTAAGCCGTGATTTGTTTAAAAATGCCGTTCTGGCGCTTTATAATGCAGGTTTCACTCCCGAAAATCTCGGCGCATACTTTCTGGCCGGCCTGCCGGGACAAGATAAGGAAGAGGTTTACGATACAGTTACTTTCTCTCATTCCTGCGGTGTGAAAGTAAAACCGGCGCTTTTCAGTCCTGTTCCGGGCACAGTTGAATTCACTCGGGCAATAGAGTCAGGAATCCTTTTGAAAGACAGCGATCCTCTCCTCCATAACAACACGCTTCGCACATTCGACCTATGGGGCGGCAACGAATATGTAAAATTCAAAATAATGGTAACGGAAGGAAATAGGAAAATACACTGAAATACAAAAGACGGAAGTTAGAAAACAGAATAGAAAGTTTTCTCTCGCAAAGTTCGCAAAGAAAAAGGATTGAAACATGTTTTTATTTGAGTCCCAGCAAAAATTGCTATACTATAGGGTCAATTGCAAAATTCATTTTACTATTGGAAAATGGGAAATATTTTTAACTTAAGCCCCCTAACCCTCTGTCCCTTTCCGCGTTGCGGGAACGATGAAACCGTTTACCCCCGTTTCGGGGAAAGGAAAGTCGATACTTCACAATCTTTGCTGCTTCGCAGGCACAATAAAGATATGTCCTGCTCTCATCTGGGGGAAGGATATCCGTAGGACTGGAAGGGGGCTGCTTTTAAAAAATGGACTTTTGCAATTGGCTCTCCATACAAAATTCAGCGAGTTTACTTTTTCCATATTTTTCATAAGGAGATTTTATGAATTCAAAGTTGCCTCTCAATTGTATATCCTTCTTCGTTTTACGCATTCTTCATGTTTGCACCGTTCTCGTTTTTCTGATAGTATCCTTTTCAAGTGTAAGTTTTGGCGCTTCACAAAAAAAAGTGGACAGCAAATCAGCTAATTTGCTTTACAGTCAAATTGACAGACGAGTCGGGCAGATTCAGGACAAGGTAATCGCATGGCGAAGAGATTTTCATCAGAATCCAGAACTTTCCAACCGGGAATTCCGCACATCTAAAATCGTGGCGGAAAACCTGACATCGCTCGGCCTGGAAGTTAAAACCGGTGTTGCACACACAGGTGTTATCGGAATCCTTCGCTGTGGAAAACCGGGACCGGTAGTGGCTCTCCGGGCTGACATCGACGCTCTCCCGGTAACCGAGGAAGTAGATATACCGTTCGCCTCTCGGGCCCGTTCAATGTATAATGGCGCGGAGGTCGGTGTTATGCATGCCTGCGGACATGATGTGCATACTTCTGTTATGATGGGCGTTGCAGAAGTTCTGGTCGGGATGAAAGAAAAGCTCCCCGGAACGGTGAAATTCATTTTCCAGCCCGCAGAAGAAGGAACTCCCGCAGGAGAGGACGGCGGAGCTTCACTCATGGTCAAAGAAGGTGTTCTGGAAAATCCTAAACCGGATGCTATTTTCGCACTTCATGTGTTTCCTGAAAGTGACGTCGGCACGATCTCGTACCGTCCCGGGGGTGCCATGGCAAGTTCAAATATTCTTCACATCACTGTAACCGGTGTACAAACGCACGGGGCCATGCCATGGGGAGGCGTCGATCCAGTGGTAGTTTCCGCCCAGATCATTCTGGGACTCCAGACGATAGAGAGCCGTCAGGTGAATGTCACCGTTGCCCCGTCCATTGTGACCATCGGCATGATCCATGGCGGCGTCCGTTCGAACATTATACCTGAAACTGTCGAGATGACCGGCACCGTCCGCGCTTTTGACAAGGATATGCAGAAAAATATATTTTACCGCATCACCCGCACTGCGGAAAAAATTGCCGAGAGCGCCGGGGCAAAAGCAAAAGTCGATATCACCGAGGGCACTCCGGTTGTCTATAACGATCCCATAATCACCGCAAGGATGGCCCCTACCCTTGAACGGGTGGCCGGAAAAAACAATGTCTTTGTCACTCCACCGAAAACCGGAGCGGAGGATTTCTCTTTCTACTCCGAAAAAATTCCTGGTCTCTTTATTTATCTCGGCTCACGTCCCAAAGGCGCTGATCCAAAAACAATCGCGCAGAATCATTCACCACGGTTCTTTGTCGATGAAAACTGCATACCCCTTGGAATTCGGGCGATGTCATATTTGGCGGTAGATTATCTTACGGGTAAATGAATGGGTAGCGTTAATATTACCGGTTAATCATATTTTTTAACCTCACCCCATCCCTCTCCTAATTAGGAGAGGGTGCACGAAGTGCGGGTGAGGTTATTTTTACTTAAAAGTCAGAAATCCTTTATTCTTTAATTCGATTTTATAAATCCCGTCTTTGGCTGAGACATACAGCGTTTTCAGGTTTTTCCCGCCGAAAGCGCAGTTGTTTACCGCAACCGGGCAGGGAATGTTTCCAAGATGTTTTCCTGATTTGTCAAATACCTGAACGCCTATCCCCTGCGTAGTTGCTGCGAATACATTTCCCGCGCTGTCAACCGCAATGCCGTCTGTCCCGCTCATCTCGCTCTTCTTTGCAATATTTTCTTTTGAAAGCTCCAGTTCGGCAAAATTACGGCCGTTGGTAAGAGAACCGTCAGCTTCGACATCATATGCAAGGATATATTTTCCCTGAGTATTCGCAAGATAGAGTGTTTTCCTGTCCGGGGAAAGCGCAATTCCGTTTGGAAATACAACATTGCTTACTACCCGTTTTATAGCGCCATCGGGTGTGACATAATACACTGCGGGAGTATCCTGCATCTTTTGTTCCTTGCCGATGAACTGGGAATCGGTGAAATAGAACCCGCCTTTCCGGTCAATTACCATATCGTTGGGGCCGTCGATGCGTTTGCTGTTGAATTCGCTGACCACCACTCTGAGAACCTTGCCTGCGGTGTCCAATTCGACAACCCTGTGCCCCATCATTTCACAGGCGAAGAGGTTTCCGGCTTTATTCAGCTTGAGTGTTGCTGTCATACCGTTATTTTCACGGATCATTTCTATTTTTCCGGGAGCCGTCATTTTGAAAACACGGCTTTTCATGAGTTCATCGAAATTATTGTTGGTCAAGAACAAAATTCCGTTGACATAGCACGGCGACCCCGCGGTGTCAAATTTCATATCACCGGTCGCTTTTTCAAGCTTTGCCCCTGCCTTGATAACAGAATCAAGACCTGAAGTCTGGGCAAAAATTTCTGTCTGCATGGATAAACAAATTACTACGGCAATTAATAAGCTTATTCTGCAATGATGCATCGATATAATCCTCCCTGAAAATATTTTTTTAAAAAGACAGTATGGTTAAATCATATTATATGCGCTTGAATCGTTGATGAATAACCAGCCTCAAAGATATCAGCAGTTCTTTTTTTCTAAAACCGTATCTCCAGCATTCCTTCTTTCACCTTATAATAAGGATAGATCGAGGCTTTCCCTATTTTTATCGTTTTATTGTGGGAATTACAAAAAAGGACAATGCGGTTGTTTTTTTCAAGGTAATCATTCGGAAGATAAAATTTCTCCTGAGGGCCGTCAGGATGGTATCTCCCAACCAAAATACCGTTCAGGTACACAAGTATCTTTGCATCCCAGTTATTGAGTTCCAGGCAGAGCGGCGCTGTCCAGCCCGGTTCCGGCTCATGGGTGAAATCAAAACCAAGCCATGAAAGATTTTGTACGGATTCGCTTTTTATCAGCGGCCATTTCAGGATATCTTCTTCGGGAAATCCTTTATTTTGCCCATGAAGGCCGCGAATGAACTCCCACCCCTCTGCAATAATCTTCTCTACCAGACGGATCATTATTTGCCCATGAAGGCCAAGTGTAGTATACCATCTGAAATTACGAATAATGAGGGTAAGCTGGTTTTCTCCCTCACAGATATAGGGGGTCAGATCGGCAGTAAACCGTTCCTGATGTTTCTTGTCCACCAGGCAGCCGTTGAGGTAAATCCAGCATTTTCCATCAGATTTCGGCACATCGAGAACAACCCCGCAGGAATAGTCATCTTCCGGGATGGAGAAACTCGTGCGATAGACCGCATAAACACGCTCATGGCCGGGTTCTATATGGGTGCTGGAAGGTGGAATACTGATCCGGCTGTCCCAGCCTTTTTTTACTTCTATCGATTCCCAGGAACTGTCATCGCAGTTTTTTCCAGCTTCTTCGGGAACGACATTCATGGCGGATTCGGACTGGATCGAGAGAAATCCTCTTTTCCATTCACCGAGGTCAAAATGTTTCTCCTCTGCGGTCAAAACCACCGGCCCGGTAATGCCGGAAAAGGTTGCATCATCCCCTTTACGGGGGTGTCCCTCATTTTCCACCAGAACAAGAAGATCATTTTGTCCGCATACCAAAGCACCAGCTGTAT
>JBAYHX010000268.1:0-4932 GCA_041665965.1 Candidatus Latescibacterota bacterium | reverse complement strand
TTAGAATGGAAATATACGAATTGTTTCAGTTTCAAATCGATGACAGCTCAGAACATTTATTACTTATTGCTCCATAATATGTTATGACTTTTTGTGAACATTTATCTTGGACACCAGTGATATGAAATATGAAAAATGAAAAATGAAAAATGAAAAATGAAAAATGAAGAATGAAAAATGAAAAATGAAAAATACATCTGGTTGAAATTTTTGTTCCTATGGGGTCTGTCGTTTCATTAAAGGCAATGGGATACAGCATCACGATAATAGACTGTATTGATGCTATGGATTTTACATAGAAGGTCTGTGAAAAAGTCTCGATTTTCTTTTTCGCCGGAAACTCACCCCCTACCCCCCTCTCTATCCTATAGAGGGGGAACAAGGAGGCTCGCAATGAATTATCTCCTCTCTGGTATAGAGATGAGACCAAAAGGTGAGTTTTGAAGAA
Organism: Candidatus Latescibacterota bacterium; assembly: GCA_041665965.1. GTDB lineage: Bacteria > Latescibacterota > Latescibacteria > Latescibacterales > Latescibacteraceae > JAUYCD01. Next base: position 4,484 of record JBAYHX010000268.1, on the reverse strand, counting down.
GCGGGAAGTTCACTCAATAATGTGTTTTTCACACGACTTTTTAAAATATTTTTTAAGGTATGTATGGTCAAAGGACAAAAATTCCTTGTAACCGTTCTTTTGCTTCTATCTGCAGCGTTTCTCCTTTCCTGCGGCAAAAGCTCAAGTAAACAGGAGTTTAAACTGAGTCTGATTTTGGGAACCAACTCCAACTGGTATCTTGGCGCGGCAAAATTCAAGGAACTTGTGGAGGCGCGAACAGAGGGGAAATGCCATATCAACATCTTTCCCCACGGCCAACTGGCAGGGCAGGTACAACGAACAGAATTGGAAATGGTTCAAACCGGCGTTATCGATATGTCGCTCGAATCTTCGATCCTTCTTTCGCTGGTTGAAAAACGCATGAGCGTGCTCAGCATGCCCTGGCTTTTTCAAAGTTACAGTCAGGCCGACAGCATTCTGGAAGGTCCTCTCGGAAGAGAACTTCTCGATCTTCTCCCCAAAAAGAATTTGATTGGGTTGGCGTATGGTGCGAATGGATTCCGTCAGATAACGAATAACCGTAATCCCATCATTACTCCTGCTGATTTAAAAGGCATGAAAATCCGTGTTCCCGCCATAAAGATGTATATAAAGGTCTTCAAACTGTTAGGCGCTGATCCCTCTTCAATGAATTTCGGCGAACTTTTTACTGCTATTGCACAGGGCACTATGGACGGTCAGGAAAATCCTATTGCGGTAATCTGGTCTTCCCGTTTATACGAGGTGCAGAAATATCTTACCCTGTGGGACTATTCCTATGATCCGATCATACTCTGCATCAATAAAAAAAGATGGGAATCGCTTTCCCCGGAGATTCAAAATGTCTTTATGCAGTGCGCCCGTGAGGCTATGGAATATGAACGCGCCCAGGTGGCCGGCGGAGAAAAAGCGGCATTGGATTCTCTGGCGGCAAAAGGCATGAAAATAAACACGCTGACCCGGGAATCTCTTGTGATGTTCAAAGCTCTTGCCGAGCCAATCTATAAGGATTATTCGAGAAAGATTGGGGATGGACTGATCGAACGGTTCAGATCACAGTCAGGGGGGGGGAGCCATCCATGAAGAAGATGATTCCCGAAGAATGGGCGCTCGCAATCCTTATCATGGTCATGGTGCTTATGGTCGTCGCACAGATACTGAGCAGATATCTTTTCCATACCTCTCTTTCCCATACTGAAGAACTGGTACGGTATCTATTCGTTTGGGCGACATTCCTTGGCGCAGCCGGTGCGGCATACAGGAAAAGACATCTCTCGATTTCTGCCGGCCTGAATTTTCTGCCCGAACATACCCGAAAGACGGTGAAAGTCATTACTTTTGTCTGCGCTCTTGTTTTTGCCGGACTCATTCTGCTGTATGGAGTCAGAGTAGTCTTCCTGCAGTGGGCTACAGGGCAAATGACCGCCGCGCTCGGTATTCCCATGTGGATTGTCGGGCTGGCGGTACCTTTCGGCGCTCTGCTTTTGATCCTCCGTCTTTTTATGATGGCTCGGGAAAAAGGAGAATCTCTTAAATGACCCTGCTGATCGGAGCCGTTCTCTTTGGTTCATTCGCGGCCATGTTGTTGCTCGATCTCCCCATTGCGCTTGCGCTGGGATTGTCCAGCCTGATCACCATTATTTCTTTCTCCCTGGTTCCGCTGGAATTTTTTCCCCAGATGCTGTTCGGATCATCTGACTCATTCACCCTGCTCGCCATTCCATTCTTTATTTTCGCCGGTATCGTTCTGGGACATTCATCCATCTCGAAGCGTCTTATCGACCTTGCCGATTCGATAGTGGGAAATGTTCCCGGCGGTCTTGGAATCGTCGGTATTATCACTGCCGTTTTCTTTGCAGGAATTTCCGGTTCCGGCCCTGCGGATGTTGCCGCCCTTGGGCTTATCCTTATCCCCGCAATGGTTCGTGCGGGATACGACTGGAGCTTTTCCGCGGCGCTTTCCGCCGTTTCGGGGGGAATCGGCATCATCATCCCGCCTTCTATTGCGCTTATCATCTATGGTTCGATCGCGGAAGTGTCAATACCTAAACTGTTCATTGCGGGGATTCTGCCCGGGATCGCTGTCGCCGTAGCACTTTGTGCCGTAACCTATATCGTTTCGAAAAAGAAGAGGTATGGCGTCAGCGGCCAAACGTCCCAGAAAATGAGGATCGGTGTCGCTTTCCGGAGAGCTTTCTGGGGACTTATGGCGCCGGTTATCATTCTGGGAGGCATATACGGCGGAGTTTTTACACCCACCGAAGCTGCAGCGGTGGCGGTTGTTTACAGCATTTTTATCGATGTGTTTATCTATCGGGAGATGAAATTTACGGATATCATACGGTCGGCGGGAGAAGCGGGGATAACCTCCGCGACGATCATGTCCATTGTTGTTACCGCCAGCATTTTCGCCTGGATACTCAATACCCAGGGATTGGCAGGGGGAGTTGCTTCTGCTCTCACCTCTTTGACATCGAATAAAGTTATTCTGCTCCTTGCTGCGAACGGCATCATTCTGATAGCCGGTCTTTTCCTCGATGCGATTTCCATATTTTACATATTCCTTCCGATATTTCTCCCACTGATGCATCAGATCGGGGTCGATCCCATCCATTTCGGGGTGATTATGACGGTCAATCTCGCCATAGGACAGGTGACGCCTCCTGTCGGGGTCAATCTGGCGGCCGCCTCCGGAGTCTCGGGAGAAAGCATTCATCGAATCGCACGGTCCGCGCTGCCTTTTATTGCCGGGGAATGCGTCGCGCTCTTGTTCATCACATTTGTGCCGGAGCTGTCGCTTTTTCTGCCCGGGTTGTTCTGAACGGCTGTGGAGTCCTGCGCCATTTTTATGTATTTCTTGTGATCTATCAGATCGATGAGCTGATACTTCTTTTTCAATTCTGGCAAAATTTCTTTCTTCAGTTGTTGAATTTTTTCCTGCTTAACTAAATACGTGATTTGTGCTTTTATATCTTTCAAAGGATAATATGTTTTGCCTTCTTCTCCGGTTCGTTTGAACACTACGAATTGATTGTTGATTTTATAGGGGCCCGCTAATGCGTTTTTGGGAATTCGAAAAATGTTGTCTCTTATTTTTTTTGAAAAAACTGTATCGGTATAGGATATTTTTTTATCGAAAACAATTTCAGATATATTGTCCGATATCATTTTTTTAGATACTTTGATTTCTTTGTCGTTATCATATTTTCTTATATCCATGCGAGCCGTTTGTGCTTCTTCTCGCGAATCAAATATATACATGTTTACAATTACTGAATCCGGTATAACAAACTTTTCTTTATATTTGTTATACCCTTTTTCGATCTCCTGATCATTGGTTTGATAGTTTGATAATAAATTCTTGTCATATAAATCCATTATTTCAGAATTTCTAAGATTCAACGTATCCATTTGAAATAGGGGATCGCTGGTTATTCCTAAAGCGACTGCATCACGATACGCATATTCCTGGTAGATCATTTCATCTAGTAAATCGCAAATATAATTTTTTTTATTTATCGCCCTTTTTATTAAAAGTTCATCATTATAGAAATGTAAAAGATTTTCCACGGTAATATCAATTTTCTGAGAATCGATACGGTATGTTGCCAGTATGTCTTTTAAAATATTTTTAAAATAACTAGTGTTTAAATCGTGATATAAATCATTGTCCATGCAGATGTTGTAAAACTCATCTACGATAGTGTCATCAATCAAAGCAGAGGCTTTATTCTTTATGGTATTTTCATATTCTTTGGATAATTTTAATTCTTTACAAATTTCAAGCCTGCTTTTTATAGAAGACTCCATTTCTTTGTAAGGCTTTATCGGTTCTTCGCTTTTTGTGGTTATTATGTGTACTATATAAATCCCGTTCGGTGTATTGATCGGCTCGGAGATGGTTTTTTCATTATGTAAATAAAGATAGTCGGCTATATAAAAATCACTCCAAAACGGCCACAAACCGCCCCCTCTTGAATATTTTACAAGGCAATTATTTTTTGTTTCATCAATAAGTTTAATAAAATCATTTTCATTAAATGAAGTTTTATCTCCAATTGTTTTTAAAATATCGCTCGAGTTTCTGAAAAGTAAATATTCATACGTAACGGTTTTGGAACTTTTTGTATACGCCTCGAAAGTATCTTTTTCATCTATATGGATATTTCCAAGAACAATTTTATTATACAATAGCCCCCGTTCCTGGGTCACGAATGTTCTGTTCAATATAGTTACGGTATCATTGACTTTTTGTGATTTATCCAATCCCTGGTTGTAGGCTTCTTCCAAGAAATACATATCATCTTTGATTCTTTCGATCCATATTCTGAGGCTGTCCGGAGAAACTTTCTGGCTTGATTTATATTTACTTAAATTCTTGTTAAGTTTTTTTTCAAAAATATATTCAGACAAATATATATTTGATATTTCTAAAACAACCTTATCAGTGTTGTTTGTCTTTCCAAAGGAATGAGATGTTAACA
>JBAYHX010000267.1:0-4938 GCA_041665965.1 Candidatus Latescibacterota bacterium | reverse complement strand
CACCGATACCCGTGATGTGGCAAAAACGGTAGAACAGATACAGGCTCTTACCAAAGCCGGATGTGAAATGGTGCGTCTCGCAGTCCCGAACCGTGAATCAGCCGAGGCTCTTTTCTCCATCCGGAAAGAAACTGATGTCCCCCTCATTGCGGATATACACTTTGACCATCGTCTCGCGCTCATGGCTCTCGAAGCCGGTATCGACAAGCTCCGGATCAATCCGGGCAATATCGGCTCTCCGACCCGGGTACGGGAAGTGGCTCAGGCCGCACTCGAACGAAAAGTGCCGATACGGGTGGGAGTAAATTCCGGTTCGGTGAAAAAGGAAATACTGGATCGTTTCGGAAGGCCATGCCCGGAAGCGCTGGTGGAAAGCGCAATCGAGGAGGTTGACCTTCTGGATGACCTCGGGTTCCATGATGTCTGCGTGTCCATAAAATCTTCCAGCGTCATGGACACGGTGCGGGCGTATACCCTGTTTGCGGAGAAGAGAAACACGCCTCTACATATCGGCATCACCGAGGCGGGGACACTCAGGTATGGAACCATAAAATCAGCCTGCGGAATCGGTGCGGTCCTTGCCCTCGGCATCGGCGACACGATACGGGTCTCTCTCACCGCCGACCCGGTGGATGAGGTTTATACAGGGATTTCCATCCTCAAGGCAATGGGCATTCGGCGGACAGGGCCGGAAATAATAAGCTGCCCTACCTGCGGCCGCACGGAAATAAATATCATTCAGCTTGCGGAAGAAGTGGAACGCCGCGCGGCCACACTCAAAGCGCCGGTCATCATCGCGGTCATGGGGTGCGTGGTGAACGGCCCCGGAGAAGCCCGTGAATCGGATTACGGTATCGCCGGAGGAAAAGGATTCGGTATCCTCTTCCGTAAGGGAGAAGTTGTCCGCAAGGTGGCGGAGGAACATCTCGTCGACGACCTTTTCGAGATGATAGAGAAAGATCAGGCGAAACTCACCCCTTGATCGTTTGAAAACAGCGGGATTTCTCCCTCTCTTTACAAGAGAGGCGGTGGGGGGGCTGAATTAAACAAGCCAGTCAAAAATACTGAACTCATCACGTAATCCTTTTCTACCACCCCACTATTGTTTCATAAAAGCGGGGACCCCGGTAATAAAGGATGCCAGGGGGTGAGTTCAATATCCTCGCTTCAATCCGATGGCATGCACCCTGCCAAATTCATTATACGGCGATCCTTCGAATGCACCGTTCGGATAGATGGTGGGAAGGTTGCCGGTACGTTCGATGATCAGCTCCGCCGCGCGCATACTCACCGCATAGAATAGCTGGTTCTGGACAGCCCCGGAAGTCGGGCAGATTTTCTTCTCATAACCCGGAACGGCGAAAAGACCGTAGGTATCGCACATGAAACCGAGGTGCATGTCGGTTCCGAAAGCAACGTTTTTCCCGGTGGGGAGAACGCCGTCACGGGTCGCCGGGCCGATGGAGGCGGTTTTGATTCCCGATTTTTTGCAGATGTCCAGAAACGCCAGATCATCTTCATCGTCCGGTTTGGTGATACCCATGATGACAAAGTCTTTGGATGTCCCCTTGAAATTCTTTACCAGACCCCCTTCCGGCCCGTTCTGGAACACAGAGGTATAGATGCAGAGCCCGCCCATACGGGTGTTGGTCTCGATTGCCAGGCCCTCCCAGTATTTGCTGTAGACATACACCTTGTTGCCCGAGAGAATGGTATCCACCGCGATTTCCGCAATCTTGTCGGAAGTTCCGATCTCGCTTTCGACCTGGTTCAGCTGGTGGAGCACCTCTTTGAAATAATCCTCTCCGAGAGGTTTGTTGAGGCCCACATAGTGCGCCTTGTCGGTAAGTTTCGGCTCATCGCCCTTGACTTTTACCGTGATGCCGTCCGCGGCAAGGATTCTCACCGCATCGGCAATCATCATCCAGTAGGTAACCATTCCCACAACACCGGATACCGCGCCCATCGGGTAGTGCGCGCCCGCGAGCCACATGATCGGGCCATAGGTTGTGCTGTATGTCTCTATCCAGAGGTCGGAATAGGGACGGATTTTGTACTGTTGATGCTGCTCGGAAAGAAGATAGGCATCGGGCGTGTCGCCGCACCAGGGAACCGGGCTGCCGATAAGGTATACTCCCTTTTTACGGGGGTCTTCGATCTTCCGTGCGATGATTCCGCCGAGAAGGAGATCGCCATTCTTCACTTTATCTTCCGGATAGCCAAGGGTAAAGATCTCAGGATCGCCGTTACGGCCGGGGTACATATCCTCGCCAATGTTGTGCCCGACATCCCATGTCGTATAGCATGTCCCCTTGTTCTTGACCGTTTTTGCGATATGATAGGATGCTTCGAGAAGGTTGTCGGACTCGGTAGACTGGATTTTTTCAAGAATACCGCGGACTTTACGGAGATATTGGAGCGAGAGAGGCAGGGAATCGTTCTCGATTGAAAGGACATTCACGGGAAGGCAGATCAATCCTCCGATTGCGGCGGGGATAAAACGAACGGCATCACGACGGTTCATGGATATTCCTCCTTCATAAATCGGATATGATTAGAGCCGGGAATTTACATGACGAAGAGTATGATTCAGGAAAATATGCTTTATTTTCGGAGAATTGCCAGAGAAATTCTTGTTCGACAAGACAAAACGGTATAAAAAAAGCCTTAGGGAACACACATGATAGTAATGCGCTTCCTATGGCTTTTTTATGACTGCTTTAAAAAACTTTGATATCTATCAGAAAAACGCTTTTGGATTTTTTTTCTGCCCATGCCAGGTTACGCAATAATGAAGATGTACTCCGGTGGCGCGGCCGGTGGAGCCCATTTTCCCTATTTCCTGGTTTCTTTCCACAACCTGGCCCTCGGTGACAAGTATCCTATCAAGATGGCCGTATGTTGTTTCGTAACCATATTTATGCTGGATAATCACACACTGCCCGTACGCACCCTTCCAACCGGCGAAGACCACATTTCCCTTGGCTGAAGCCACCACGGTGTCCCCGCGGCGTCCGGCTATATCAACAGCATCATGGAACTGGTAACGCCCTGTAACGGGATTGACGCGGTTACCGAACACTGAATTGATAGTGACATACGGACTGCGGGTCGGCCAGATGGAAGGAGTGTTATCCATGATGACTTTCTTTTCACGAATTTTTCCCTGAATCTCGCCAAGGCTCACTTTCTCGGCATCGGTCTGATGCACAATGGATGTAACTCCATAGGAAATCCGTTTCAGCCGGTTGAGAAGCTCCGGATTCATATCAGGGTAGCTGGTTTCATCGAATATTTTATATCCGCCGACGCCTGCCTTGTACATTTCGGGGTCAAGCACATCCATGGAAGCGTAAAGACGGTAAGTATTGTCGTTTTTTTGGATTTCGTTTAATTTTCCGGAGAGGGAAGAGAGAAGATTTTCAGATTTGCGAATTTTGGAGAGGATTTCCTGCCTTTTTTCAACTGCGGATCGATAATTTTTTTCCTGCCTGAGTTTCATGTGATATCCGACTATGAAAAAGAGGCAGATTAAAAAAGCGATGCAGAGTATTCCAAAAAGTGTGACTAAAAATTGTGAATTAAAACTGCTTGACCGTATTCCGTTTCCGCTGTCCGGCACTACTATAAGAGAAAAAAAACGATTGTCCATGATGTATTGTTCCCACAATATGGCGGCTGGTAAATGGAATAATGACGATAAGTATGTAAAAATAATTACAATACAATTACAACGTATACATACAAAAACGATAGTCTATTATAACCTCTGAAATAAATATGTCAAGAAGAATATTTCCCGATTAAGAATTTTGTTAACAGTCGATCAAACATTATGAACCACTTTGCGCATGTATAAAAAAGACAGTGGTTGCGGTCGGCTTCCAAGTGTTTTTCGACCTTATGTATTCCCGCCGGGCCTCTTTAAAAAGACCATAGTTCAGATTGGTCAGCCGGGCCGTTAAAAAGGAAGATCATCTTCTTCCTGGGGAAAATCCTGAGACGGAACCTGATTATCCCCCCTGCCGGCAGAAGGTTTCTTTCCGGAAGGAGCATCATTCGGTCCGGCGCCCTGACCCTGAGGCCTGGCATCAAGAAGAATCAGATTGTTTCCGACTATATCGGTTGCATAGTGTTTCTGGCCGTTCTGATCTTCCCACGATCTGGTTTCGAGCCTTCCATCGATATAGACTTTGCTTCCTTTTTTAAGGTAATCCTTGCAGAGTTCCGCCTGACGGCCGTACATGACTACCCGGTGCCATTCGGTGCGCTCTTCCCACTCGCCGTCCTTGTTCTTGCGGTTGTCGGATGTGGCGATCCGGAGATTCGCCACAGCGGTTCCGTTGGGTGTATATTTAATTTCCGGGTCTGCGCCGAGATTGCCTATCAACATAACCTTGTTCAATGAGCGAGCCATTGTTACCTCCTTCAAGCCCGTGGAGTATTTTTCCGAGAATATTTCCCAGAATATAAAATTATAAATGAAGAGTCAATAAAAAACAATGAGCCGCTTCCAAACTAAAAGTCACTGATATATAGACGAATAATGATAGAATATGGTATATCTTTTTTTTAAATATTTTCTATGACTGCGCTTTCATTTTTTTGAACCCTTCGGGATTGTCAACAAAGAATATGAAGAACAATGTTGCAATCACCATGAGAACCATCGAAATCTTGAATGTAGTAATTACCGTGAGAATCCCTTTTCCGATAAGTGCGCCGAACACCATCGGGACGACAACCACGAACGGAAACACGGCAAAATTGACCAGGCCGATATAGGATGATTTATCCTCGATAGGGCAGCTTAAAAGCCCCATGTTCGAGTACCCGATATTATTGCATATCTGTGCGAAACCGGCAATGATCCAGACACAGTAGAACATATGAACATTTTTAGCCGACAGGGCAACCGCAACTCCGATGAAAGCCACT
>JBAYHX010000266.1:0-4940 GCA_041665965.1 Candidatus Latescibacterota bacterium | reverse complement strand
GGGCCGAATGAGAATCTCAAAAAGGATTTGAAACCCGGCGCTACTCCCATACGGCTGGCCACCGGTCTTCCTCAAAAAGGAAACGAAGAATACGAGGCAGTGATAAAACATATCCGTGAAGGGGGATATGCAGCGGTTATCGCCCCGGTTGATCCCTGGCACGATGCGCCTGATTCTGATGTAACCCAGTTAAAGGCGGCGCTTAAAAAATATGACGTGATCATCTATGAGGTCGGCGGGTACCGGAACATGCTCCATACCGTGGAAACGGAACGCCAGAAAAATCTCAAGTACCTGGCCCGCTGTGTGGAAGCCGCAGAAAAAATCGGGTGCCCGATGGTCGGCACCATTTCCGGAAGCCGTGACCCGGGAAATACCCGTCCGGACAATTTCAATCCTCATCCGGATAATTGGACACCGGCGACATGGAAGATCCTCATCGACGGGGTCAAACAGGTTTTGAAAGATACTGCGGGATGCAAAGCCGCGCTGGGAATGGAAGCCCAGGTCACCACCAACCTCGACGGTCCCAAAGCGCATAAACGGCTTATCGATGATGTCGGCGACAAGCGCTGCGCGGTGAACCTTGACCCGACCAACATGATCTCGCTCGAAAAATACTATCATACAACGGAACTTTTAAACGAATGCTTCGATCTCCTCGGCGAGAACATCCTGGGCTGCCATGCCAAGGACACACTCATTCTTCCCGACCAGCAGACAGTTCATGTACAGGAAGTGTGCCCGGGAAGGGGGGTCATGGACTATGAAACATTCCTTATCCGCATGAGCCGTATGAAATGGGCACGCGCCCTTCTGCCGGAGCACATTCCGGGAGATCAGTATATCGAAGCCAAAGCATACATAGAAAAGGTCGCGGCAAAGGTTGGAGTGAAGATCATGTAAGGAATTGTAAACTCACCCCATAATCCCCTCTCTTACAAAGAGAGGGGAAGACCCATATATGCGTGAAAAAATTGGTTATACATAGCAGATGAGGCATTATATGGAGTGAGGATATCTTATATACTCCTTCTCGAACCTTTCCTGAGTAACCGGTATATTATTGAAGGGAGATATCCATGTCCCACCGTCTTACACGCCGTCAGGCGCTCGCAGCGGGAGCTGTTTTTGCAGGAACTGCCGCCGGTACAGCATCTGCATCGGAAATAAAGCTTTCGGATGCAATCAATATGTCGTGGTCACGGACTGAAGGGCTCAGGCGCGACCTGACTCCCGGGAAAACCCCCATCCGTCTTGCCTGCTGGGGCAGCACTACTACCTTTGACAGCAGAACGCCCGGCGAAAGCCTGACCGAAATGGTAAAACGCATCCGTGACCGGGGCTACACCTCAGCCAACACGATTACTCCTCCCGGGAAGGAAAGTTTCTGGCTGAACGCATCGGATTCTGAGATTGCCGAATTTAAATCGGCGCTGAAAAAATATGATGTGACCATATTCGATGTGCATGTCTATGTCAACAACATTCATCCTGATCTATCCATCCGTCTGCAGAATCTGAAACATACCGCTACCCAGTGCGAAGCCGCCGAACGAATCGGAAGCCCCATGGTCACCACTCATACAGGAAGCTGCAGCGAAATTTCTCCTGTCACCATCCATCCGGAAAACTGGACTCTTGCCGCCTGGAAGACATCGGTGCAAAGCATCAAACAAATTCTCAAAGACACCGCGGGGATGAAAGTTTCCCTTGGAATCGAAGCGCTGAACCTGATAAACATCAACAATCCCAAAGCTCATCTCCGTCTTATGGAGGATGTGGGCGATACGCGGTGCAGGGTGTGTTTCGATCCGACAAATATGATGTCCACCGAGAAATACTTTCATTATACCGAGATCATTAATGAGGGTTTTGACATTCTTGGCGAGAATATCATGGCCTGCCATGCAAAGGACTCGCTCATCACACCGGACAAGATGTCCGCATATCTGACCCAGGTTCCGCCGGGAGAGGGTGTAAACGATTATGAGACCTATCTCGTCCGGTTGAGCAGGATGAAATGGCCGAGAACGCTCCTTATCGAGCATCTTTCGGACGATAAGTATCCGGCGGCAAAGGAATACATTGCCCGGACTGCGGCGAAAGTCGGAGTGAAGATACATGGGGAAGGATAAAAGACGTATAAAGCCTTAACAGCTGTCACCACAATTGATTGCCATGAAATCACTGATATAAGATGATGGAAAAAACCTTATAAGTGAGGTGAACCATGTCTCATTCTTTTTCCCGAAGGCAATTTCTTGCTGCCGGAACTTCTTTGGCAGCCGGCGCAGCTTTTACTCTCTCACCCGCATACGCCCGTCCTCCGGTATCATGGGATAAATCAAAACGCGATTTAACACCGGGAAACACGCCTGTCCGTCTGGCAAATTTTTCTCTCCAGGCAAATCCCAGCCAGAAGGAAAGTGTGACCGAAACGATTAGAAAAATCCGTGATGCGGGATATAGTTCAACCCTTACCCACACCTCGCTGGGAACAAAGAATCCCTGGCTCACCGTGCCGGATTCGGTGGTAACCGAACTCAGGGAAGCGCTCAAAACATATGATGTTACCTTGTTCGATGCGATGATATGGGCCAATCTTATCCATCGCGACGAGAAAACCCGTCAGGAGGCGCTGTCTTACGCTGCCGAGAATGTCACCGCCGCCGACCGTATCGGATGCCCTATGGTCACCGCGGTTACCGGAAGCTGCGACCCCAACTACTATATCGGTATTCATCCGGACAACTGGTCGAAAGAAACATGGAAAAGAAGTGTCGAAAGCATCAGGCAGATTCTCCGCGACACCTCCGGATGCAAAACCTCGCTTGGAATTGAGGCCTGCATCACCACGAATATGGACAGCCCCAAATCTCAAAAACGTATCATGGAAGATGTGGGCGATCCACGATGCAAGATATGCCTTGATCCGACCAACATGATGTCTTTCGAGCGATACTACCATTCGACGGAGCTTTTAAACGAATGTTTCGACCTCCTCGGAGAGAATATCCTCGGCTGTCATGCCAAGGATACCTATATCGTTCCCGACAAAATGCTGGCCTATATCACCGAAGTCCCCCCCGGCAAGGGAGTGCAGGATTATGAAACCTATCTCGTCCTGCTCAGCCGCATGAAATGGCCGCGAACTCTTCTCATCGAGCATATTCAACAGGATGAATATGCGCCTGCAAAAGCTTTTATCGAGGAAACAGCGAAGAAGGTTGGAGTGAAGATACAAGGGTAAAAAAAACCCCTCAATTTTTTCTTGCGGGGAAAGTAAATTTTTTAGATGTGTAAAAACTGTTTAAATAAATAACAGGCGCACTATAAGAACACGTCCGCTCAATTCTCTTCTTGAGCATGATCCGCTTCTTCCTGCTTTTCCTTTATCGAAGCATAACCGATGAAGAGGATGACCATGCCGATGGTGACATAAATATCGGCAAAATTATAAACAGGCCAACGGTGAATGCCGATGCCCATATCAATGAAATCGGTGACCTCTCCCGCCCATATGCGGTCGATCAGGTTGCCGATTGCGCCGGCAAAGATCATGACAAGCGAGATTTTACCTGCGAGATTTCCGGGACGTATTGTTCCACGGTGGATCAACACCGCAAGAAGCACAATAACCAGAATAGTGACCGCTATCATGACATACTGATTCCCGAAAGACAAACTGAAAGCTGCTCCGGGATTTTTTACAAACGTCAGCCGCAGAATGTCACCAATAATACCCGTGGAACTGTAAAGGGGGAAATGAGAGGCGACTGCCAGTTTTGTCACCTGATCCAGTATCACCAGGAAAAGGAATAGGAGCGAGAAGATAAGACGGTTACGCACTACATCCCCCGCTGCTTTTTCTCTTCGGAGTTTTTGCATTTGATGCACTGGGTAGCGTGAGGAACTGCTTCAAGGCGGGGTTTGTTGATTTCGCCGCCGCAGGTACGGCACTTTCCGTACGTCCCATTATCGATTCGTTCAAGCGCCTCATTCAGATGATGCAGGAACCTGCCTTCCCGTGAAGCAAAGGTAAACGCCATTTCACGCTCCATGGTGTCGGTTCCCTGATCCGCCATGTGGAATGAATACGAGGAAAGATCGCCGGACAGGTCTTTGGCTGTTGCGCTCATCGATGCGGATTCCAGATAGCCGAGTTCAGCCAGGAGATCCTGCTTTTTTTTGATAATCAATTCTTTGAAATATTCAAGATCTTTTTTATTCATGTGCATATCCTTTCGGATTTACCCCAACACCAGTATTCGCATTCAAAAAAATCTTGAATGAGTCCCGTGATGATTGGAACCCATATCATGGGCATTCTTGATTGATTGCTAAGTTTGATATAACTAACCGCAGAAATCAACTATCTTAGCAATTCATGATTTAATACAGAAAAATCTATAACCAAATTATCCTTATAAAATAGTTCAAAAATTAAAAAATTCCAAACTATTTATATGTTATATCTCGAAACACCTAAGTACTATTAAATACTTCTGATAACTTCTTTTATCAAAAGGGTAAGCCTGGGTTCGGCTTTCTCTGAAGCGGCGATGATATCTTTGATATCCGCAGGTTCCAGAGCATCGGGATCACACAGGTCAGTTATGATGGTCACCCCAAGAACCTCCATGCCCATCTGCACTGCCACTATTGTCTCCGGAACTGTTGACATACCCACCATATCCGCGCCGATCATGCGGAGAAAACGATATTCAGCGGGTGTTTCAAGGGAAGGTCCGATCACTGCAACATATACACCGTCAAGAAGGGTTATTCCCTCTTGTGAAGCGATCTTTTTTGCCAGAGCCATAAGCCTGTATGAATACGGTTTACTCATATCGGAGAAACGGGGGCCGAGTTCCTGTTCGTAGACTCCGATGAGCGGATTGTCTCCCTGAAGGTTAATATGATCCTTGATGAGCACG
>JBAYHX010000265.1:0-4941 GCA_041665965.1 Candidatus Latescibacterota bacterium | reverse complement strand
TGAGTGTATTTAACCCTGATAATTCATAAAAACATCCATCACAATCATTGAGTCAGAAATCCCCACTGCCTGTCGGTATCTCCCCTTATTAAGGGGAAAAATTCATTTTTTTCTCTTTGCAGAAAGATGCGCTCCGCTTTTGCACCCTCTTAACAAGGGGGTCGCCGTGAAATGGCGGGGGGATTTTATCCTTGTATTTATAAATAAATCGGGTTATATCGTATGATGTTCTTTCAACAATAATTATAAAAAACAAGGTACCCTTGGAAATAGCAAGATATATTGATAGAATGGCAGGTGGGTAGAAAAATATACAGGCTGGTTGTCCCTGTATTGCTCCCTGTTTCCGTGTTCAACGGATACAAAACTTTCCCTTTGAATACTCAAACAAAATCTTGCTTCTTTACTCAAATCGTGTTATTATATTATGAATTAATAATACAAAAGGGGTGAATACCATGACAGATCATGAGCTGGTCAGATTTGGAGTCTCGATAGGCAAGGGGCTCCTCGATAAGTTCGATGTACTTATCGAAACCCAGGGATATACCAACCGTTCGGAAGCAATCCGCGACCTTATCCGTGACCGTCTGGTCGAGGTCGAGGCGCAGAATAGAACGGATGCGATGAAAGCGATTGGAACGATAACGATTGTGTATGATCATCATACCCGTGAGATCGGCGACCGTTTGACTGACATCGCCCACGATCATCATGAACTGATACTTTCAAGCATACACATTCATCTTACCGAGGCTTCCTGCCTGGAAGTAATTCTTGTCAAGGGATGCGGCAAGGAAATCCGGAAACTCGCCGACCGTTTCAGCAGCATAAAGGGTGTGAAACACGGAAAGCTCGTTCTGACCGGTCTTGTTGAGGATGATCTGTAATTTTCGGAAGTTCGGAAGGGGATTCATGCGGGAATATCCTTGAGACTGCCCCCGAACCTTCCGACCGGAGAACACTTAGCCCCGATAAAGACACACTTCCGCATGAGAATTCTTTCAATAATTGAAATTATACTCTATCGAAAATATAAAGACAGATCGGATTCCTGTCTTCTGTATTATCGGTATTATTAGAACTGATTTCTTTCATCTGCCTTTTATCTTCTGTCCATTTAGAAGCCTTTTAAAACACTTTATTGAATGAACTGCCTGTCTATTTTACGCAGCAAAGGTTATAAAATGAACAGATAAAGACGCCCTCACCTCATGTCCCCTCTCCCGTAAACGGGCGAGGGGAAAACCCTGTTATATTTTATAATCCATTCTCTTTCATGCAGATATGGGTCTTCCCCTCTCTTGTACCGGATTCCCCGCTTTTGTGAAACAAAAGGTGGGGTACTTGGGGGTACTTAGAGAGGAGATAGCTCGTTGCGAGCCTTATGGTTCCCCCTCTCTATTATAGAGATGGGGTCAGGGGGTGAGTTTAGGCGGAAAAGAAAACAACAAGCACTATGACTTCTTCACAAGCCTTTAGAACTGATAGGTATAATTCAGCTTAAGCAGGGCGGCGTTCTGTTTCGAGCGGTAATCATACTCCTCTTCCGCGATATTATTGTATACAAGGTAAATATCGCTCCCCACACGCGGTATGTAGTGAATACGGAAATTGGTCGTGACAAGCCGGGTTGCGTTGTTATACTGGACATACACGGATGAAGAGAGCCGTGTGCTTAAATCTATTCCCACATGGCCGCCGTATTCACGGGTTGTGAACCGGCATTCCTGCGCTGTATTGTCGGTAACCGTAATATCATTGTAGGTCATATCGGCGGAAAGGGAGTAGTATTTTGTCCGTTTGAACGAGAGAGAAGAAGCCAAATAGGTTCTCGTCCCATTGTAGTGGTCTCCCAGATTGGCGGAGAGATCCAGCGCAAACGGTCTTGTGCGGCTTCCCGAGTAAGCAATCTCCGTATACCACCATTCATAAATCCCTCTTGGAATCACTGTGCTCCCGAAAATGTTGTATCCCGAGGATTTGTCGATATAATCGTATTTGTTCCAGATTTTGAAATCCAATATATCCCCTGACTTGAAAATGAATCCCAGGGGACGGATTTCGTTGTTCCTTGTCTGGAGGGTGCCGCCCATGTTGGTGGTATAGTTGATGTCGAATGGTTTGAAAACCAGTTTTTTAATATACGGGAGGTGAGGCCGGGGAGTTATCTGAAGCTGCCAAATATAGTTCTTGATTCCCACCCTGCTGGCAAACCCAATGCCGGGATTGAAATTCTTGTCGAGAGCGTGGTAGAGGCCGTACCAGTTTATCAGGTCGTTGGGATAATATACATAGACCCTGCCCGCCAGGTTATCATGTTTCACCCCGTCGTTAGCAGAGCCGGTAAGATAGCCCTGTATTTCAAAATTCTTGTTCCCCAGAAACTTGTCCGTCTTGTATCCGAAATCCGCTCCGATCACCTGATTATCGTGATCCTTTGTGTCGGCAACACTAGTGGCGATAAATCCAATATAGGATTGAACAAGCACGTCTTTTCTTACACGAACCACCGTGTAGTTGGTCGAGGGAAATCCGGAGGTATCCTCGGTCTGGACACTCAGAACACCGAGACGGTACCCTCCCTTCTTCTGGGTGAGCTTGCCTCCTCCGAGAATGGGGATTGCTTCACGTGTCGACGGGTCGATACCGATCTTTCTGGAGTAGAAAAGTTTTGTGCCGCCCTGGGTGAAATCAAAGGTTTCAAGCCCCTCGAGGAAAAAATCCCTCTTTTCTGGATACTGGATCGGGAACCGGGTAAGGTTGATCACATCCTTGTCGCTCTCGATCTGTGCGAAATCTGTTTTGGTAGTCAGGTCAAGGGTAGTATTCGAGGTGATGCCATATTTGAGATCGACGCCGTATTTAAAAATATTGTCTGTCTTTGTATTACGTTCTTTTTGCACACCGCTAAGGATATACGGCGTTACATCGAGCTGCCGTCCACGGGTAACCCTGCTGGGAATATCAATAATTCCCGCGCTCGCCAGATGGGTGACTCCCTCCTCACGTCTCCAGCTTCTCCAGAGTACTTCTTCATGCTTTCTTGCGATAACACGAAGAAAATTTATACCCCATTTCTGCTGTTCGGTGGTCGGGAACCGCAGAGTCTTGAAAGGGATTGCCATTTCACATGACCAGCCAAAATCGGTTATCCTCGAAGCTGTCTCCCAAATACCGTCCCACTGGTAGTTCACTGCATGGTCGGAAAGGAATGTGCCGTCGTCCCTCGCTCCGTTTGGATTCATCGAAAAATAGAAGCCCTGACGTTTGTCATGGTAGGTGTCGATCACTACTCCGATCCTGTCATCGCTCCCCAGACCGGTATCCCATTTCAATTCCTTATGGAGAATCCTGCCGGGTTCGCTGTCGAAACATTTAATACCGATATACAGGGTGCTTTCATCATGGATGATCCGTATCTCGGTCTTTTCTGTGGGAGCCGCGCCCTCAGTCAGCTCACGCTGGGTAAAATCCGAAATGACCTGCGCGTTGTCCCAGGCTTTTTCCGAGAGGGAACCGTCCACATGGACTGGGGAATCGATAGCAATTGAAGTAACTTGAGCAGCGCTTGTTCCGATAAAACTTGTTACCAGGAGCGCCGAAAACAATAGAGATTTGGTAAAAGGATTCACTGGCAGGTCTCTTTCTTTTTTAAACTTTATCACATAATATGTTATACCTGATATTTATTGATACAAAACATCGTAAACTAACTATTTTGCTTTCAATGTCCAAGTAAATAGTGCGGGAGAATACGATAAAGTTTAAAAAACGGCGCCGCAGTTAATTGATCTCTCTATTCACTGAGCAAAGAAATCTCCTCTACCTGCTGGCATCTTCCTTCGGCGGTTTCGACGGCTTCGACAAGCTCAGCCGCCGGAAGAACTTTACACTCCTTGACAAGAGGATACGGTTCTCCCGTTGGCTGAGCTTGTCGAAGCCGTCGAAACCAACATATAAAACCGGAGAAGTTTTTTTTCTTTTGATTTGCAAGATTATTATAGTTTTAAAACATCTCATCGTATATTTTTTTGGAAAGATTCTAAATTTTTTGCACTAAAAATTTCAAGGGAGGAAACTATGCGGAGAAAAGTCTTTTTAACCATCGCGTTGCTTTTATGCGCTTCACTCGTGTTCGGCCAGGCTCTTCCTACGGTCAAACCCGAACTGGCCGGAATGTCTTCCGAGCGTCTGGGGAGGCTCGACAGGGTATTGAAAAAGTATACGGACGAAAAGAAAATCCCGGGTGCGGTGGCGCTCATCGCCCGTCACGGCAAAACCGTATATTTCAAATCTTTCGGAATGTCGAACATCGAAGCCGGAATCCCGATGAAAAACGACACCATGTTCCGTATCGCCTCGATGTCGAAAGCAATTACTTCCACAGCGGTGATGATGCTTTACGAGGAAGGGTATTTTCTTTTGAACGATCCGGTTTCGAAATTCATTCCGGAGTTCAGGAACATGAAAGTCATCGTTCCCGATTCGACAGGCAACTCCTATAAACTCATCCCGGCAAAAGGTGAAATCACCATCCGAATGCTTCTCAACCACACTTCCGGAATTACCTACGGGGGCGGATTGCTGACCGATTTCTACAAAAATGCGGGCATGACTGTCGGATTGACTCCCACACAGGGGACAATCGGCGAGATGATCAAAAAGCTCGCGTCTCTTCCGCTCATCTCACAGCCGGGTGAAGAGTACCAGTATGGGATGTCCATCGATGTTCTCGGCTATCTGGTCGAGGCGGTTTCGGGAATGACGTTCGACAAATTCATGGAGCAGCGGATATTCGCACCCCTCGGGATGAAAGATACCTGTTTCATCCTGCCGAAAGAAAAGCTGCCCCGTCTGGCGCTTCTTTACCATCTGAACGGCCAGGGAGTGCTCGAAAAAGATTCTGTCGATCCTTCTTATCTTTGCAGCCAGACCTAT
>JBAYHX010000264.1:0-4964 GCA_041665965.1 Candidatus Latescibacterota bacterium | reverse complement strand
GGTCGCATTCGGCACGGTTGAAGACACCGTGCGGTATTGCCGTGAAACCCTTGAGATCATGATGCCGGGCGGCGGGTACTGTTTCGCTCCGACACACGCTCTTCAGGACAACTCGCCGACAGAAAATGTGGTCGCCATGTACAGAACAGCCCGGGAATACGGAAAATACTGAAAGCTTTGTGAAAAAACACATTATTGAATGAAATCACCTCTTCTTTTAAACTCACCTCTTGGTCTCCTCTCTATCATAGAGAGGAGATAACTCGTTACGAGACTTGTTGTTCCCCCTCTATAGTATAGAGAGGGGGTTAGGGGGTGAGTTAAAGCTGACAATCGAATTTATCAAGAAGGAGCAACAAAATGTCTGCAACCCGGGTTAAACTCGGTTTCTGTCCGATCGGGAAATTCGTTTTCAGCCATGAGGATGCGCTGAGATTCAAAGGGCTTCTTGAAAAGAAACTTGACACTCTCGGCATAGAATATGTTTCCCTTGAAGGAGTTCTGCCGGACGGTATGGTTCGTTCCCAGGATCATGTGGATGCCGCTGTCGGGCATTTCCGGAAATCGAATATCGATGCGATTTTCATGCCGCACTGCAATTTCGGCACAGAGGGGGCGGTCGGTGCAATCGGGAAAAAACTCGGGGTGCCGGTGCTCCTCTGGGGACCGAGGGACGAAGCTCCACTTCCCGACGGGACGCGCCTGAGAGACAGCCTCTGCGGATTGTTCGCATCGAGCGCGGTTCTTTACAAACTGAATGTCCCGTTCACCTACATAGAAAACTGCCGCATCGACGAGCCGGCGCTTTCCGAGGGGATAGATACCTTTGTCCGGGCGGTGAATGTCGCGAACGCTTTTCGCAGGGGAATACGGATCGGCCACATCGGCCAGCGGATAGATTTCTTCTGGACAACCATTATCAATGAGGGTGAACTCGCCCGAAAGCTCAATGTCGAGGTGCTGCCTCTCGATATGGTTGAATTCATCAGAGCGGCAAAAGCTCGCGCGCTGAAAGACAGGGCTTCCTACGGGGAAGAACTTCGGGAAATCAGGAAAACCACCGACATAGAAGGTTTCGATACGGATGACCCGGTTATCAACATTCTCGCAGTCCGTGACGAGATGCTTGCGCTCGCCGGGAAAAATAACCTTGAGGGTCTTGCGGTTCAGGATTTCATGTCGCTTGTCGATGAAATGAAAGCGTACTGCTTCTATGCCAACAGCGCCGTATCCGACCGCTATCCGGTCGGGTGCGAGTCCGATATTCTCGGAGCGGTCAGCCTTGCGCTGCTTCAAAGAGCGGTTCTCGGTAAAGAGTCGGCGTTCCTTGCGGATCTCACCATCCGTCACCCTTCGAACGACAACGCGGTTTTATTGTGGCACGCCGGGGCGCCGCTGTCCATGTGCCACCCCGAAGACCGGGTCAGGATCGGACGTCACTGGATTCTGCCGAGCCCGCTTTCGGGAATGCCCCATTTCCGGCTCAAGGACGGCCCGATCACCATTGCACGGTTCGAAGGCGGCCGTGACGGCTATATGCTGGCTTTTGGCGAAGGCAGGTCAGTTGAAGGACCGAAAAATCAGAACAACTACGTATGGATGGAAGTCGACAACTGGCCGCGCACGGAGCGGACGCTTATGGAAGGGCCGTTCATGCATCACATCGGCATGGTCTACGGCAACTACGGGAAAGTTCTTTTGGAAGCATCCAAATATATGAACGGAGTCACCGCTGTCAAACTGACACAGTAAGGGAATCTCTTTTTTATAAGTTATTATGTAATAACTGACGGAGTTATCAAACGATTTCTGTTGGCTAATTCTGTCCAGGCGTCAATGGGCAAGGTAATGACTCTTCCCCATTGATGGGCATGGTATTCATTTTCTCCGCAAGGGCAGGAATTCCAGTCAGCGCAACCGTTCGGGTGTGTCATAAATAGTATCGGTTTTCTTCCTTCGGGTAAGGCGGTATGGAACGGTTCATCGCCCAGTGAGCGGCGCGCCAGATGATTGTCTGGTATTCGGGAGCCTGATACGCATAAAGGGTACACCCCGGCAGAAGACCGACAATCTTTCCCTTCCCCTTTTCCAGCGCCCAACCGCTTACCCCCTGACGTTTTTCGTGGACAGCGGTCGATTCGAAAAGTGTAACGGTGGAGCTTGATTTTATAAGCACCAATGGTTGTTCGTCGTTCATCACAGAGAACTTCCCCACTCCCTGAGTGACCGGATGCGTTTTGTTCATTCTCGTGTACCACATCGGCTCAAAGTTGTGGGGTTCCATACCCACCACATCCAGGAACGATAAAAACCGTTGATTTTTACACTGGATCGTACCCTGCATAGCGATCAGCCCCATACCACGGTTCTGGACATTTTCCATGATCGCTGTAACATTCGTATCCGTCCAGAGCGTTCCGCCCGGCACGACCGAATCCGAAACGCCGCCGCCATTTGTAAACAGATCGATGGGATCGGCGTCACCGTCCCGGCAGACAATGAGCAGATCGGCATCTTTAATAAGATCGGGAGTGAACAGTTTATTTGCGCGGACAAAGACAAACCGCCAATCCTTTTTCGATTCAAATATTTTGCGGATCTGGATTTCGCTGCTTATTCCGTTGTACCGTTCGGTAGTTCCGAAAAGCGCGACAACTTTTACTTCTCCCGGAGCTTTCGGTTTTACTCCGGCAGCGGTTTCCGAAGCAGCTGCAGGCGCCGCCGTCACAGCCGCAGCACCGGCCTTGAGCGAGCCCTGTTTTGTTCCTTTATCGGATAACCCCATTACAGTCTCCTTGAAAGTATCGTGCCCGGGCACGTGAGAAGTTATAATCATATAATTTGAAAAAACGAGTTATTATAAATGTGTGAGCTTTAGGCAAGAAAATCTTGTTCCCGATTTACAATTTTTCCCTTTACCATATTACATTTTCATAATTACCAAAAAACGGCTTTATCTCAAGATTCAATGCCCATTGGGCAGCACGCCACATTATCTCCTTATACTCATCTTCGTTCCATGTCCACGCATAGTGTCCGGGTGTCAGCCCGACGATCCTGCCTTTTCCCCGCTGTACGCACCATCCCTGGATCGTCCAGTGATCATCGTGAAGTCCGTGACTCCAGAACAGTACGGTCAAATTCGGATCTTTGGGGTTAACAAGATAAGCGCCGAATTGTTCGTCAAGCTGGATAACGAAGGGCTCAATACCTTTCGTAATGGGATGTCCCTGATGTAATTTCACAATGGCTACCGGCTGGATCTGCTTGTGAAGCATAGGATAAGCGCCGATAAACTCGTACAGCGCATCGCCGACGAACCAGTGGGTATTGTGGACGCATATCCAGCCCATACCTCTGTTGGTTATGTTATCGATAATCGCCGCAGCATTTTCTTTGGTGTACATATCTCCCGAATAATAGGTCAGCAAAAGATCCGTGTCGTTCAGGATGCCGGGTGTTATGGGGCTGTAATTATTCGCCCACCAATAATCTGCGTTCGGCAGGTGCTGCATGATGGAGCCCAGCCCGCCGTTCAGTTCGGGACTATCGCCGCATATTGCCGAAATCCTGGTCGAGCCCAATTTCTTCGGTCCCGGCGGAGATTGCTGAGCTTTCGTTTCGGCAGCAGGCAACATGGCAGCGGCGGCGGCAGCGAGCCCGGCTTGTAAAACGGTCCTTCGCGAATGATGGTGTGACAAATCCATGTGAAATCTCCCCGATTATATGCCCTTATCCCGGTAACTACCTTGCCGATATGGTGATAGATCAGTTAATAAACAACACCCCGCTTCGATCCTATTTCTTCCTGCGAATCGTTGACAAGCCAGTTGTTGTAGGGATGCCATTGAATGAGTTCCAGATCATCCAGCATAACATACACACGAGGTTCCGGTTTCTTTGTGGTCGGGTTCAGAGGTATGAAAGAGACTGCATGATGTTCGATCATACAATTTGTTTTCGGGTGAGCTGTTGGAACCGTTGTGTATTTTGTCTGATCAGGTTCCCCCCAGCGGCTTGTCCCTTCGATCACCCAGGTACCCGTGGATTTAAGTTTTCGTATGAACAGCGTTTTCTCAATGGACTGAAATCTGCGCCCGTCGAAAAAGTACCAGAATCCATTTTCCGGAGTATCGAGCCTTCCCTGGAAAAACTTTATGCTGCCACGTTCCGCCTGCGTGTAATTCAACAGTTTTTTGCCTGTTACGATGTCTGTTCTCTGCGAGTTCTTGTCAAATAAAATACGTACCGGATTTGTGTTCTGGGCAGATGAACTCCCCAAAAATGACAGCATGAGCATGGTAATAAAAACAGCGGTTATTGATCTTCCAGTAAGCAAATCTCATCCCTCCCGGTTTTAATGCTCAGTCATTATCTGCTCCTCTGACTAAGAATGTTGCCTGGCTGTTTCACTTTTTTTTCTTTTGTACCTCTTTAATGGAGTATCCAAGAAAATCCCCCTGTCATTTTTGGTGACATCCCCCTTATTAAGTGGGATAAAAGAGAAATACTTTTCCTCTGACACTGGTGTTATCCCTCTTAAAAATGCGACGCATCAGGCAGGGGGGAGCTGCGGGGTGATTATTCTCCCGAAGGCTCGAATTTAATGCCATCGAGCCTGTCGCCGTCGAAATCACATATATTGACTGCGATTTTCACCGGCTGATTACCTGCACTGTTCTTTTTAACTTCCAGGACAAGTGTGTTTTCGCCTTTGATAAGGGTAATAAACGGTGACGGTGTCGGATCGTACGGATAGGCCGATGTATTGAACGATTTTTTACGCCCGTTGAGATATGCAGTGAAATCGCCGCCTTCTATTCCAACAAGCAACTGGCCGACAAGCCCTTTTCTCATACCGTTTATCTTTATAAAGAGGTAATAGAGCGAGTTTGCCTGTGCGGTATCGCTTCCGGGTATCTTGTACAGGAGACATTGCTGGTAGGTCTGGCGCTCCACCAGGG
>JBAYHX010000263.1:0-4981 GCA_041665965.1 Candidatus Latescibacterota bacterium | reverse complement strand
TATCTCAAAGTAAAACAGAAAGAGCTTCAACTCTCTTTATTTTAGCAAATTTTAACCGGACAGTTATGACCTGTGTTAAAAAACCATTTCAAAACGGGCACAAAAAACCCCTTATAAAACAGTGTTGTCAGTGGTCGATTTCATTGCTTTATAACAGTTGTTTTTGTCGATACTATTGTTTATTATCCTTTCAAAGGCTTTCTATGAAAACTATATAAGACAAAGAATATATTGGCTGCTCTCTGTAACGTATTGTCTTATGGTAGATCATGCTCTATAAAGGGCTGACAGTTAATCGTATAACTATCTGTAAAAAAAAGGAAGATTAAGTGGTCAGTAAACGCTTTCCGAACTCAAGATTGCTCGCTTTAATTTTTATAGTCTGTTGCAATATTATTTGTTTTACTTTGATTTTGGGATGTTTCGATAAAAATCCAATAAATTCTGATAATAGTCTGAAAGATACAGATAAACTTAATGAGGCTGGGTTTCCTCTTGCCTTAGGTAATCGTTGGGTTTATTCAGCCGAGACCGAGATAACATTTATATACTCGGACACAACGTTTACCCGCCGGGAGGATAGTGAGGTAATATGGGAAATAACAGCGAAGGAACAGGTGTTAGGTGAGGAGGCCTTCCGAGTGGAAACAACTCAGCATTTTTTAAACCGGCCGGATAGCAGTATGACCCTATTGACATGGTTTGCGGCAGAAGGAGATACACTTCGCGCTATAGCTTCAGGACCAGGAGCAGGGCGATTCTGGGTTGCTTTTCAACTACATAAAATATCCGGCTCGAATCAGGATGAACCAGACGATTGGCCTGTTAATGTATTAATTTTCCCTTTAGAAGTTGGCAAGGAATGGGCTTACTGGCGTCCTGATCCTACATTTTGGGATAATAAAGTAGTCGAAGCTATTGATAATGTATCCGTTCCGGCAGGGAACTTTGAGGCTTTTCGGATCGCTTACAATTTAACAGCTGACAAAGTTGAATACAAATCAAATCAATGGTTTACATCAGTTGGTATAGTAAAAGCAACAGAGAACGTCGAGGATGATCAGGGAAGTACAATCGATGAAAAGCTCACAAAAACTATTGGAAAATCAACGATGTCGCTGGTAAGCTATCAAATTAAAAAATGATGGTTAAATCTTTTTGTTTGGCAGAGTATGTTGACCTGCTCCCCTGAGACTGGACGGAATTGAAATGAGTCTTTCCTGGTGTATATTAAACGGGGAGGGTTCGCTATGAAGAAACGATTCACGGAAGAGCAAGTCATAGGCGTATTGTAGGATCGAGAATGGGGTGCGGGATGGAGCGGAATAGGCAAATAAAGTTTATTAAGTGCATCCCGTTTTTCCATGGCTTTTCTTATCTTATGAATCATCAACCAGGCAGTTGCGTAATGTAAACCGATCAGTTTTTCAAGCCACTTGGCGGAACATCCCCGCTTGTCGGCGCCAACCAGAGAGATCGCCCAAAACCATTTTCTCAAAGGTACATGCGTTCGATGAAATATCGTGTTCACCGTAACCGTCGTCTGATGATAACAGTTATTGCATTGATAAATCTTGCGCTTTTCCATAAAATAGGCGTCATTATGACCGCAGTTAGGACAGAAATATCCATCCGGCCAACGAAGCTTTTTCAAGAACTGAATACCACTATCTTCGGTCTGAAAACGTTTCTGAAACTCAAAAAAACTGATTTCGCAATAATTCTCATGTTAACCTCCAGCTTAAAGTGTCATCTATTATACTGGTGAAAACATATATATTTTTGCAGCAAATGTCAAGTTTGCTGTCTTAACTCGATAAGCAAATAATGTTATTGACTTACATCCTGTTTCTATTGATATAACTCTTTATGGATATGTCCATAATTCTCCATAACAGTTTTTTATTGTTCCTCTTGGAATGACGTTTAGTAAAAAAGCATATGCCAATCAGCGCTTAATGATTGGTTATTTTTAATGTTAGCAAAATCAGGTCATCTAAGCGCTTCAGCAAGTTTTTATCTTACTACCGGAGAAATACTGGAGAAAAGGCAAAATTGAAGCATTGATTTGTGATTTACATCACATTTTTATTGATAATAGTTTTTATTTTTATCTAATTAATTCCTTATTGTATTATTGTAAGAACACACAGAATATCATATTATTTGTCGTTAGTGAATACATAATATTGGTGCGGCTATGAATTGTCTAAAAACGGTTACCCATGATATTTTCGCTTCCCCCCCCATTTATTGCACGATTGTATTTCTTATTGCGCTTACTTTTCTACTTGGGGGCGCTGTTTCCGCTTTTGCCCTCGCATCATATTCAGACCCTCCCGGATATCCGTCCTTATGGCCATCATCACTGACCACGCAGGCTTATACGTCACAGGGACAAGCCCAAGCTGACAAAACCGGCTCCACAGACGGATCTTCTGCGGCAAACCCGACCGGAGCCGCTGATTTCTCATCTGGTTCCGGGATCAACGAGCCTTCTTTCTTTTACTATGGGGACGGCTCCATTCTCTATTTCAGATTTCGGTTGGGAGGAAATCCTCTTGCATTGACCGGGAACGGTCAGCCTTTTGGCTCGATCACATGGAACGTCATGTTCGATGTTGACGGAGATGGGTATAAAGAATTTGTAATGATGATGGACGGCACTGATTCCGGAACTCAGCCGGATGATATCGTTGTAATTTACGACAACACCCTTACTCAGAAATTCAATACCACACAGGTCGGCATCTGGCGTCAGGATTCCGCGGGATCCAATGACGGGGTAAATGGCGCAACAGGAACGAGCAGTGCATGGGATTTGAGTTCTGATCTCTATGTGTGGGATTTTGGCCGTACCCGTGTTGTACAGATAGACCAAACCAAAACCGCGGGGACCAATAACAGCGAATACTTTCTTGACGTCCAGATTCCTTTAAGCGCCTTTGACGCGACGGGTATCGGCGGTCCGCTTCTTACCGCATCAAGCTTCTTTTCCCTGTCGGTAACGAGCAGCAACAGCAATACAGACCCCACACAGAAAGATCTCATCTATAGTGGGGATATTTCTCTGGCAGATGTTCCTCTTCCCGGAGGCGATCTGAGCAACAGCAGCGGCCAGATACTTCAGGCGCCAGCCATTCCCACTATCTCTGCAACTTCATGCCCTTCACCGATCATTATTACCGCAACTGTTTTGGATGCTTTAACGGTTGATCCTGTAACAAAACTGACCAAAGATACCCTGAGCTCGGTAATATTCCAATATTTCTACGACTATAACTCAAACGGATTACCCGATGATATCGGCCAGTCATGGACGCCGATAGGCTCTGCAAGCCGAACAGCCGCCCTTGGGCAATGGCAGTACAGCTGGGACACGAGTGTATTATTAAACGGCAAATATCTTATCAGGGCAATAGCCACTGATATCCTGGGATACGTTACAACTTCAACCAGCCAATCGTATCTCACGCCTTCCTCGGTTACCGCATCATTCACCAATTCATGCAGCAATATAGCCATATTGAATACATCCACAAAATCGGTGACCGATCTGAACGGAGGACTTACTGTTCCCGGCGACACCCTTTCCTACTCCATAAGCATAAAAAATACCGGGGGGCTGAACGCTGTCAATATCGCTCTCAAGGATACTCTTGACTCTCATCTTGCATATGTAACGGGATCGGGTTCCCCCGCCCCTTCAGCTACCAATCCGGCATTATTATGGAACGTCGGTACGCTTGCGCCGAGCGCCACGGCCACATACACTTTCCGGGCGGTAATAACCGGACCGATAGCAAATGGAACCCAGATCCTTAATACCGGGTGGATCACCTATGATTCTGGGCAGGTGACCGGACTTACCCGTAATGTGACCGCATCGGTCACGGTATCTTCTGGCCCGAACATGTCCTTCGTCAAGGCGGTGAGCCGGAGCACAGCCGCTCCGGGTGAAATTCTTACTTACACGGTGAGTTATTCGAACATCGGCACCGACACCGCAACAGAGGTGTGGATCAGCGATACTTCGCCCCCAAATACGGACTATGTCGCCAACAGCGTCACGCTGAACGGCGCGGGGAAGACTGACGCAGCCGACAGCGACGAGGCGACCGTGACCGGCGGGAGCGTGATCATCCACATCGGTTCGGTCTCCGCCGGAGCTTCGGGACAGGCGCAGTTCCAGGTAAAGATAAAATAAGGAAAGAAAAACTTTCAACGCACAAGGAGCATACAATGAATAAAAATATCCTGATAACAGCCATTGCGGCTTTCTGCCTTATTCTGCCGATACGGACGTCGTTTCTTTATGCGCAGGCGGCTTCCGGCCCACGGGTGGAAATAGCCATCACCGACAATCTGGTGCTGAAGCAAGGCGAAACCCGCACCGCGCAGAGAGACAGCACCGGCGCCCTGCTAACCCATCCGGGCGATGTCATTCAATACACGCTCACTGCGGTCAACCGCGGTACCCAGCCCGCTCATGAGGCGGAAATGATCGACCCTGTCCCAAAGGGAACCGAGTATGTCCCCGGCAGCGCATTCGGTGAGGGCATGACTATCACCTACAGCATTGACGGCGGGAAATTCTATCAGCCCCAGCCTATCACCTATGATTTCCGCAAATCCGACGGCGCGGTCGAAAAACGGCCGGCTTTGCCGGGTATGTATACCCATATAAAATGGCTGGTGAACAAGCCGATTCTCCCCGGAACACGCGTCAGCGCGTCATTCCGTGTCAAGGTTATCGATTGAGAGACAGCCGGAAAAACTTCATGATCCTCAACTGGAAAAGAATACAAGATAGTTAAAATTTTAAAAAAGGAAATCAGCATGAACAAAAACCAACACGCACTATTAACGCATCACTCACCTAACAGAGAAAGGAACATCATCATGGGAATCATCAGAAAAACCATGAGATGGTGGCTTCCGGCCATACTGCTTTTCTGCACTCCCATCAGCGCAGTATGGG